>NZ_JAKEUW010000026.1:0-73489 GCF_022398115.1 Vibrio sp. Isolate22
CTGGGAGGTATGGTGGGCACAAGTGCAAGAAAGTGGCTGGGAGGTATGGTGGGCACAAGTGCAAGAAAGTGGAATTAAGCCATTGAAAGAGTTCGCACGAAAACTGAGGCCTTATCTTCACGGTATTATTGGATCGGCAAGTTATCCGCTCAACACCTGCACATTGGAAGGGATAAACAACAAAATAAAGTTAATCAAGCGAATGGGGTATGGGTATCGAGATACAGACTACTTCTTCTTGAAGATAAAAGCGGCTTTCCCCGGAAAGCCGCGATGAACCAAAAATAAGCCTCAGCTTGGCTTGAAACGTTTCAAAAAAGGGTTACTCATCACGAGTAACCCTTTTTTAATGTCTGTATACAAGAGAGAAAACGGGAACTATTTAGCGACGTGGATATGAAGTGAGCTTTACATACAGAAAATGGAGATGAAACATGAAGGTAAGATATTAAACATCGAACTGTTTCCGATTAATTTCTCTGATATCGACCATTAACTAATGAGCGTAAGTTAATGACTTATAAGTAACAAGGTCATTCACCTTTATTAATTCTATATCGAGGCTTTTAATACAAATTAAAGATCACCACATCCATTTTGAACGGCGTTTTTTATTTTAAAGAAGTCGCTAGAATGCTCTGCGAAATTTATTAACCAGAGCGATAAAAATGAGAAAATTCATCCTTGCATCACTAGCCATTCTGTCGACTTCATCTTTCGCAGCTAACGACATGTACGCACTTGGTGGCGTTGGTATTAACGAAGACGATACCGGTCTACAATTCACTGCCGGCTCACAGATTCTTAATACAAATTTTCACCTTGAATCAACAATGAATTACATAGATTCCGACAGCAACGAGGTTGTGTCAAACGCACACGGTGGCCTAACTAAGTACAAAGGCAATTTGAAGCACTTCAAAATGTCCTTAGCTCCAATGTATAAGTATAGCTTCGATGAGTCTTTTGCTATCTACGGCAAAGTCGGTCTGGCTTATTCAAACGTAAATGCTAAATCCACAATAACGAACGAAGACTGGTCAGCAAATAATAAGTATTCAAATAGCGAATGGGGCGCAACTTACGGCATCGGCGCTGAGTTTAAGTCTATACAACCAATGTTTGGCAATTCGAAGTTTATGGCTCGTGTTGGTTTCGATTGGTGGGACTTCACCTCAGGCAGTGTGAGCCTTATTGATGAAGGCACTCTAGGTCTACAAGCCGGTTTCACTTTCTAAGGTATTAAATAGAAAAGCATTACAGCCATTGCACAGATCATCGTAATAACGATTTTTGGTGTTTTGACGTTAACCGCGCTGTACTTCACATAAATAAAAGGGCTACTCATCATGAGTAACCCTTTTATGTTTTCTTATCTTTAGCTAGAAAACGTAAGCAACACCGACGTTTGCCGCCATATTGATGCCGCTTTCTAAGATTGGACTGTTCTCGATATCGCCCTCTAGATTGGTGTAACGAACGCCACCAGTTACTCGAACATTCGGCGTTACATGTAAGTAACCACCTAAACCAATAAAGTATTGGCCATCCCAGTCAGCGTCGAATTCGTTTAGATTCGTTCTTGCAGCTTCCGCTGAACTCACACCGTACAAGTGATTGTTCAAGCGCTCACTGTTGTAAGCGTAACCAATTGAAGGCGTAATCGCCCAGCCATTGCGGCGAATAGGTAGACGCCAAGCTGCTTCAGCGTAAATACCGTTATGTCTAAAACCTAAGTCGGAACCCGCTGTTGCTTCAAACATACCCACCAACGTAATCACTTGATAGCTGACGCCACCTAATACCGAAGCTTTACGTTCATCTAGTTTTTGGATATCCACATTGTCTGAGTCACCTGGCTTTAATGTTCTTGGATCATAAACCGCTCGAAACACAATATTCTGAGGTGAGCCTGCTGGTAACAAACGATAGCCAGCACTAAATCCACGCATAAAAAAGTGTTCGCCTTCGTAACCAATCATAGGAATGACTGCGCGATTTGACGGCGTGTCTTTGTACACAGCAGGAGAATAAGAAGCAGCCACACCCAATGACCATTGTGATATTTTTGCGTGTGTAGCAGTCGCCATGAACATCGTTGTTCCAACAATGGCGATTTTTAACCAAAGACTCTTCACTGTTTCTACCTATTTTTTAAGCGATTTCTGATAACGCTGCGCATTATATGGTACTTCATTCCATGAAATCAATAGAACCCAGTGATGACTCTAATATACATAAATACAGTGTGGGAATTACAAAATTGCTAAAAAACACAAAACAAAAGGCCGAAACCCTTCGTATATAAATTTATTTGATTCTGCGCGCATCAAGTTGCCGACTGCTTTCGCGACTCATTCAACACGCAAAATTGTAAATAAATACATAATTGTTAAGCAAAATTGTGGAAGCGGGTCTAACCTTAAAATGTAGGGAGAGCCTATTTTTCAATCGCTCGTCAGTTTTGACTGGTTAACAAGGGGAATGTGACTATGAGTATATTTGACCACTATCAATCACGTTATGAAGCAGCCAAGGAAGAAGAGCTGACACTGCAAGAGTTCTTGGCGCTGTGTAAAGACGACAAAAGTGCTTACGCCAACGCCGCGGAGCGCTTACTTCTGGCTATTGGCGAACCTGAGGTTATTGACACCGCGCAAGACCCTCAACTAAGTCGCATTTTCTCTAACCGAGTTATATCTCGTTACCGCGAATTCGAAGATTTTTATGGTATGGAAGACGCGATTGAACAGATTGTTTCTTATCTAAAACATGCTGCGCAAGGTCTAGAAGAACGCAAACAGATCCTTTACTTGCTGGGTCCTGTGGGCGGCGGTAAATCATCGCTTGCTGAAAAGCTAAAAGCTCTGATGCAAAAGCTACCTATTTACGTACTTTCTGCTGACGGTGAACGAAGCCCAGTCAATGACCACCCGTTCTGTCTATTTGACGTCAATGAAGATGGTGACTTACTGAAAAACGAGTATGGCATCGAAAAACGCTATCTTCGTTCGATTATGTCTCCATGGGCTGCAAAACGCCTACATGATTTCGGCGGCGACATTTCTAAATTCAAAGTCATCAAGCTACGCCCTTCTATCCTCGACCAAGTGGCGATCGCGAAGACAGAGCCTGGTGATGAAAACAACCAAGATATCTCTTCCCTAGTTGGTAAAGTAGATATCCGTAAACTAGAACACTTCTCTCAAGATGACCCAGATGCCTACAGCTACTCTGGTGCGCTATGTAAAGCTAACCAAGGTCTGATGGAATTCGTAGAGATGTTCAAAGCACCGATTAAGGTACTACACCCTCTACTAACAGCAACTCAAGAAGGTAACTTCAACGGTACTGAAGGGCTTTCTGCGCTGCCATTCGACGGCATGATTCTAGCTCACTCGAACGAATCCGAGTGGCAGACATTCCGCAACAACAAAAACAATGAAGCCTTCCTAGACCGTGTGTACATTGTAAAAGTGCCTTACTGTCTACGCGTTTCTGAAGAAGTTAAGATCTACAAGAAACTGCTTGAGCACAGTGAACTGTCGAACGCACCATGTTCGCCAAGCACACTCGACCTGCTATCGCAATTCAGCATCCTATCGAGACTGAAAGAGCCTGAGAACTCATCTCTGTTCTCGAAAATGCGCGTTTACGATGGTGAAACCCTTAAAGACACCGATCCAAAAGCGAAGAGTTATCAAGAGTACCGTGACTACGCAGGCGTAGACGAAGGTATGTCTGGTCTATCGACTCGTTTCGCCTTTAAGATCCTATCTCGCGTGTTCAACTTCGACCAAGCCGAAGTGGCTGCGAACCCGGTTCACCTGTTCTACGTCATTGAACAACAAATTGAACGTGAGCAATTCCCGCAAGAAACCGCCGAGAAATACCTTGAGTTCTTGAAAGGATATCTAGTGCCACGCTACGTAGAGTTCATCGGAAAAGAAATTCAAACCGCTTACCTAGAGTCTTACTCTGAGTACGGTCAGAACATCTTCGACCGCTATGTAACCTACGCAGACTTCTGGATCCAAGACCAAGAGTACCGCGATCCAGAAACAGGTCAGCTATTTGACCGTGCTTCTCTAAATGGTGAATTAGAGAAAATCGAGAAAACAGCCGGTATCAGCAACCCTAAAGACTTCCGAAATGAGATTGTGAACTTTGTGCTTCGTGCCAAGGCGAACAATAACGGTCAAAACCCAGTTTGGACCAGTTACGAGAAACTGCGCACTGTGATTGAGAAGAAAATGTTCTCCAACACAGAAGAGCTACTTCCTGTTATCTCGTTCAACGCTAAGACCTCAACGGATGATCAGAAAAAGCACGACGACTTCGTTGCTCGTATGATGGAAAAAGGCTACACCGAGAAACAAGTGCGACTGCTATCTGAGTGGTATCTAAGAGTTCGTAAATCCTCATAACCAAACGGTATAGAGCTGCTCAAATGGGCAGCTCATACCAACCAATAACTCTTATACCCGAGTAAAAGTAGGATCGCGACATCAGCTGAGAGGGAGTTCTTATGGCACAATTTATCGATCGGAGGCTCAATGGCAAGAATAAGAGTGCTGTAAACAGACAGCGCTTCTTACGACGCCATAAAGAGCAAATCAAAGAATCTGTGGCCGATGCAGTCAACCGACGCTCAATCACCAATACTGAAACTGGTGAGGACGTCACTATTCCTCATAAAGACATCAAAGAACCAAGCTTTCACCAAGGCCAAGGTGGCGTAAGAGAACGCGTGCACCCTGGTAATGATCAATTCATCACCGGCGACAAAATCGAGCGCCCGAAAGGTGGCGGTCAGGGTGGTGGGTCAGGCCAAGGGGATGCAAGCCCAGATGGTGAAGGTCAAGATGAGTTTACTTTCCAAATATCAAAAGACGAATACCTTGATATTCTGTTTGAAGATCTCGCTCTGCCTAACCTAGAAAAAAATCAGGTCAACAAGATCACTGAATGGAAAACCCACCGCTCTGGTTACCAAAGCGCAGGTATTCCATCCAACATCGCGATTGTTCGTTCACTGCAACAGTCACTTGCTCGTCGAACCGCAATGACAGCAGGTCGAAAACGCGATTTAAAAACGCTAATGGATCAACTCGATCAAGTTCAAATGACCGAGCCCGCTCAACCGTTTGAAGAAGCTCGAATCAAGGAAGAGATCGCCGAGCTACGTAAAAAAATCGATAGCGTGCCGTTCATCGATACCTTCGATTTACGTTACAAAAACTACGAGAAACGCCCTATTCCATCTAGCCAAGCGGTGATGTTCTGCTTGATGGACGTGTCTGGCTCGATGGACCAAGCCACTAAAGACATCGCAAAACGTTTCTATGTGCTGCTGTATCTATTCCTTAATCGCACCTACGAAAATGTCGATGTGGTGTTTATTCGTCACCATACTCAAGCCAAAGAAGTCGACGAGCATGAGTTTTTCTACTCACAAGAAACCGGTGGCACCATTGTATCGAGTGCCTTGAAGCTGATGAAAGAAATCGTTGCTGACCGTTACCCGGCTAATGAGTGGAACATCTATGCAGCGCAAGCTTCTGATGGTGATAACTGGGCAGATGACTCACCTCGTTGTAAAGAGTTACTGGTCAATACGCTTCTGCCGACTTGCCAATACTACTCGTACATCGAAATCACGCGTCGCTCACACCAAACGCTCTGGCATGAGTATGAGAAGTTAGAAGCAAGCTTCGACAACTTCGCCATGAAAAACATCAAAACAGTGGATGATATCTTCCCTGTGTTTAGAGAACTGTTCCAGAAAGAGACAGCGTAAGGGGGCTTGCCATGACAGCGAAATCAAACGTTGCAGAGAAAGACAAAGCTGCACCAAAAAACAACGACAAGATGCTGCCTGACGGTCCAGATTGGACGTTCAACCTCTTAGAGCGATACCACGTGGAAATTAAGCGTGTGGCGCAGCATTACCGACTAGACACTTACCCTAACCAAATCGAAGTGATCACTTCTGAACAGATGATGGACGCGTACTCGAGTATCGGTATGCCAATTAATTACAACCACTGGTCATTTGGTAAGAAGTTTATTCAAACAGAACAAAACTACAAGCATGGTCAAATGGGGCTCGCGTATGAAATCGTGATCAACTCAGATCCTTGTATCGCCTACTTAATGGAAGAGAATACCGTGACAATGCAAGCGCTAGTAATGGCACACGCTTGTTACGGCCATAACTCTTTCTTTAAGGGGAATTACCTGTTCCAAACATGGACAGATGCAAGTTCAATCATCGACTACTTGTTGTTCGCTAAAAAGTACATCAATGATTGTGAGGAGAAATACGGCGTTTCAGAAGTCGAACAACTTCTCGATTCTTGCCATGCGCTAATGAATTACGGCGTCGACAGATATAAGCGCCCAGAGAAGATCTCCATCGCAGAAGAAACCGCTCGCCAAGAAGAACGTGAGGCTTACCTGCAATCTCAAGTCAACGAACTGTGGCGCACAGTGCCACAAAACCGCGACAAAGAGGAAGAGCAAAAAGTACGCTTCCCAAGCGAGCCACAAGAGAACATTCTTTACTTCATTGAGAAGAATGCGCCTTTACTGGAGCCTTGGCAGCGTGAATGTGTACGTATTGTTCGTAAGGTCAGCCAATACTTCTACCCTCAGAAACAGACTCAGGTAATGAATGAGGGCTGGGCAACCTTCTGGCACTACACCATTCTCAACCATCTGTACGATGAAGGCTTAGTGAGTGATAAGTTCATCTTAGAATTCCTACATAGCCACACTAGCGTGGTCGCACAACCCGCCTACAACAGCCCTTATTTCAGTGGCATAAACCCATACGCGCTTGGCTTTGCGATGTTTAGAGACATCCGTCGTATCTGTGAAGAACCAACCGATGAAGACAGAGAGTGGTTCCCGGAACTGGCAGGGTCAGATTGGCTAGAAGCGGTGCACTTTGCGATGCACAACTTCAAAGATGAAAGCTTCATCAGCCAATATCTTTCTCCGAAAATCATTCGAGACTTTAAGCTGTTTGCTGTGCTCGATGATGACCGAAAAAATACCATTGAAGTGAGTGCAATTCATGATGACCCGGGCTATCGCCTGATCCGTGAAAAGCTAGCCGCACAATACAATCTCAGCAACCTTGAACCCAACATTCAGGTGTTCAATGTAGATGTACGCGGCGATCGTTCAATGACACTCCAATATGTCCCTCATGACCGCATCCCTCTTGATAAAGGCTACGACGAGGTGATGAAGCACTTATATCGCTTATGGGGCTTTGATGTGATTTTAGAAGAGGTCAAAGACACAGGTCATAGGGAAATTCTGACTACTTGCCCGAAACGTAATGATTACGGAGCAAAAATCTAATACCCATCGCTGTTAATCGGTGATGAGTATAAGACTCCGCTCCCCCTACAACATAGTGGTCACCCGCTCGGAAGTGGAGCAACAAAAAAGCGCATAAGTCCTAGACTTATGCGCTTTCCTTTTAAGCTTCTTTTGGCTCTTGCTTCTTGAGCTCTAGCGTCTTAAACGAACACTATTAAACGATCGGCTTTTGACCGCGTTCAATCAGCTTCATCAGCACGCTGTCTGCAGATTTACCTGCCACGCCTGCGAGCTTGTCTGACAGCTTTTTCTTCTGTACATAGTGAATCGCTAGCACTGTCTTGTCTTTGCATGCTTCAACAACTAGGTCATCAGAAGTGCGGATCTCATCCACCAGCCCAAGTTCATGAGCTTGCGTACCAAACCAGTGTTCACCCGTCGCCACTTTATCAAGATCAAGTGCTGGACGGTGGTCGCGAATAAAGGCTTTGAATAGACCATGTGTCTCTTCTAGCTCTTCTTTAAACTTCTCACGAGCTTTATCGCTGTTCTCACCAAACATAGTCAGTGTGCGCTTGTACTCACCTGCTGTTAGCTGTTCGAACTCGATATCGTGTTTTTTAAGCAGCTTGTTAAAGTTTGGCAGTTGAGCGATCACACCAATAGAGCCAACGATAGCGAAAGGCGCTGACACAATTTTGTCTGCAATACAGGCCATCATGTAGCCGCCGCTTGCCGCAACTTTGTCTACCGAGATAGTCAGAGGCAGACCTGCTGCTTTGATACGATCAAGTTGAGAAGACGCCAAACCGTAGCCGTGAACCATGCCACCACCAGATTCAAGCTTAAGTAAAACTTCATCGCCTTCACGAGCAACAGCCAGAACCGCCGTTACCTCTTCACGTAATGAAGCCACTTCTTTCGCATCAATGCTGCCATTAAAATCAAGAACGAATAGATGTGGTTCACGCTTGCTATCAAGCTCACCCTCTTTCGCTGCTTTTTTCACTTCTTTACCGCGTGATTTTACTTTCTCTTTTTCCGCTTTCTTTTCTGCTTTATCACGGGCTTTGATGAAAGCATCATCGTGTAGATGGTGCTCTAATTGTTCGATTGTCTGTTTATGGTGTTCAGATAGGTTCGTGATTTCCAGCTCACCTTTAATCGCGCTTGATTTTCCACCCACAGATTTAGCAATGACTAAAATTGCGATGATGGCGATTACAACGGTCGCAATCTTGGCTAAAAACAAGCCGTAGTCCAACAAAAATTCCAATGTCATATCCCCTAATGTATGAATTAGTGTATTGTAACCATCTTGTCACGATTACCAAGAATTTCTCATCATTCCTGCGGTTATCTGTGTGATTAAACATCAATGGAATGGCGAACATAATAAAAGAAAGAAGGATAAGCACAGTGGATTACCCAATCTCTACAGATGCCCTCAAAGATAAAGTAATTTTGGTTACTGGTGCTGGTGCCGGTATTGGACGCCAAGCGGCACTAAGCTTCGCTCAACATGGTGCGACGGTTATTCTGCTAGGCCGCAATGTTAAAAACCTTGAATTTATTTACGATGAAATCGAAAGTGCTGGTTACCCACAGCCTGCGATCATCCCATTAGATCTAAAAGGCGCGACAAAACAGAACTACATTGATATGGCTGAAACCATTGAGTCACAGTTCGGTCGTTTAGACGGTCTACTTCATAACGCTGGCGTTCTCGGTACTCTGAGCCCGTTTGAGCAGATTGATGAAGAGACTTTTGATGATGTTATGCAGATCAATGTGAAGTCTGAATTCTTGATGACTCAAGCACTTCTGCCTGCTCTTAAGAAAGCAGAAGCAGGTCGTATCGTATTTACGTCTTCTACCGTTGGCCACTCTGGCCGTGCATTCTGGGGCACTTACGCGATCTCTAAGTTTGCTACCGAAGGTATGATGCAAATCCTAGCGGATGAGCTTGAAGACACTAACATCCGTGTTAATGCAATCAACCCAGGCGGCACTCAAACACGCATGCGTGCAAAAGCGTACCCAGGCGAAGATGCGAACAAGCTGAAAACACCACTAGACATCATCCCACTGTACCTACACTTAATGAACCCAAGTGTGACAGACATTAATGGCCAATGTATCGACGCTCAACCTAAGTAGTTGATATTATAACCAATCGTAAAAAGTCGCTTTAATAGCGGCTTTTTTTGTATCTAAATCAATCTACTAGCACTTACTTCTGCTAATTATCATCATTTTGCTTTGCATCTTTTTCATTGTCAAATATACTGTATAAATATACAGGTGTTTGATTATGCATGAACTCATAAAAAACTTACAAGACCGCCAGCTAATCTGGAAAGGGCTACAATCAACAACGCTAGGAAGTACCACTTCAACAGGCTATCCGCAATTGGATAAACAGCTTGATGGTGGTTTTCCGACACACGGCGTTATTGAGGTTGAATCACAACAAGGGATCGGCGAACTTCGTCTGCTTACGCCCTATTTAGCTCAGCAAAACTCACAAAAGCTGGCCATATTCATTAACCCGCCAGGGAAGATCTGTGCCGAGTTTTTTAGTAGCCAAGGAGTCGAGCTTGATAACATCTTGGTGATCGAGCCTCAGCGCGATCTCGATGCACTATGGGCTGCTGAGCAATGCCTCAAGAGTGGTGCTTGTCATTCTGTATTGTTATGGGGAGCCGATCTCGAAATCCACCAAACCAAGCGTCTGCAAGCTGCAAGTGAAACCGGTAAATGCCTGCAGTTTCACTTTAAATCCACCAGCCATAACCAATTATCCCTACCCGTTTCTTTAAGCATGAAGCTCTCTTCTCATGCTCAGGGGTTAAAGGTTGAGGTAACAAAAAGAAAAGGCAGCTGGTCGTATGGCAGCTTTATTCTCGACATGACCCACAATTGGCCGTTACTAACAGAGAAAATCATCAGCATCGACAGCTCACACCGTGCCTTGTCTGATAATACTGTGCTGGCTTTTCCTATTGCGAAGCAAGGCTAACGTATGCTGTGGCTGTATCTGCACTTTCCATCTCTGCAATTGGATACCTTGTTTAACTCAAGTGAATCGAGCTCAAACAAAGAATCACATGAGCAACCCATTATCATCGTGGATGAAAAAGATCATCGTGTGCTACAAGCTAATCAAGCCGTACAGGAATCAGGCATCACACTGGGTATGGGATTAGGGTCAGCGGCCGCGCTTTGCCATCACTTACACGTTCACCCTTACAGCATTGAGCTTGAGAAAAACAAACTGAAAGAGATTGCTCAATGGGCATATCTGGTGACTTCCGACATGACCCTGTTGCCACCCAATGGCTTATTGATTAAAGCTTCTAATATGCTATCGCTTTACGAGGGGCTGGATAACTACTGGCATGAACTTAAAAGCCATATTGAAGCTCTCAACATTAAGTTCAGTTTTGCCACTGGCTACTCACCGCTGTCTGCGATCCTTTTGGGCAAACAAGCGATCAACCAAGTAACAGACAATGTTCAACAGATGAAGGCTTGGGTTAACCAACAAGCATTGAGTTCTAGTGAATTGCCACCTAAGCAAGTTGAGCGCTTAAATCGTGTCGGCATTAATATCGTTGAAGAGCTATTGAAGCTGCCTTTACAAGAGGTCGCACGTCGCTTTGATATCGACTTGGTCAACTATGTTGGTCGTCTTAATGGGCAGTTCAAGCACCCAATTGATTTCTATCACCCACCAGAGAGCTTCCAACAATATTTGGAGCTGCTGTTTGATATTGAGCACATCCTGTTCATCGAAAAGCCTTTGCTGAAATTGTTGGATCAGCTCGAATGTTTTTTAAGGTTACGTGACCGAGTAGCTTTCGAGTTAACGTTGACTCTGCACCTCAGGGATAAAGACGACCACCATATCTCTTTCTATTCAGCACAAGGCGACTACCTTGCTGAAAAATGGGCTAACCTTACCCATCTCACCTTAGAGTCACTCAAGCTCACTGCCCCCGTTCAAGGGCTTACTCTCTCGTTAACTCGTCATGGTGAACCTCAAATGGCCTACCATGATCTTTTTGATGGCAATACCGGGACACTTGCTGCGTTAGATCTACTGTCACTGTTACAGGCAAAGCTCGGACAGGCATGCATTCAAACACCGAAAATACAGCAGGATCCTAGGCCAGAAAAAGCCAATCGCTACTCGCTTCCAACCCTGAGTAAAACCGTAGCAAAGAAAAAAGCCACCGTTGAGGTTGTGGAACAAACAACGCCAACTCTCAACATAGGTCAGCAGCGACTCAGGCCCAGCATTTTGCTGCCGGAGCCAGAAGCCTTAACCGAGAACGTCACTTTATCTCAGGGGCCTGAACGTATTGTTTCTGGATGGTGGGATGGCGAGAAAATCATTCGTGACTATTTTATTGCTCACAGTGAAAACGGGCGATGGTTGTGGGTATTTAGAACACCAGATAAACAGTGGTTTTTACACGGCTTATTCAGCTAATCCACACTTACTCAGCTAACCAATAAAGAGTTGAATCGCTAACCCGCATCATTGACTCAATTTAAACGCCCCTTTTTCAATCATGTTTACTCGCAATGATTAAGTGAGATTCCATTATGTCTCAGCAATACTCAGAGCTTTTCTGCCAAAGTAATTACTCCTTTCTTGAAGGAGCTTCACACGCGGAAGAGCTGGTGTTACAGGCCGACTTCTTACGTTACAAAGCACTCGCGGTCACCGACGAGTGCTCAGTGGCAGGCATCGTTAAAGTTCACTCTGCAATCAAGCAACACAAACTGTCGCTCAAGCAGATTGTCGGGAGTATGTTTTGGCTAAATGAAGAGTGCCAAGTGGTTTTGCTGTGCCCAAATAGGAAGGCCTATGCTGAGCTGTGCCGTATTATTACTAACGCGAGACGCCGTAGCAGCAAAGGACATTATCAGCTCTCTGAGTGGGATATCATGTCGGCTAAGCACTGTTTCATTCTGTGGCTTCCTCAACAAAAAGCTGAAGACGCCCATTGGGGACAATGGCTTTCACAACATCATTCCGGTCGATTGTGGATTGGTTTACAACGACACCTAAAGCAGACCGATCAACAGTACATCGATTACTGTGTGGGGCTGTCACATCATCATCACCTGCCAATAACAGCTTGTGGCGGTGTGTTAATGCACAATGCTAACCGTCTGCCCTTACAGCACTCACTCACTGCGATTAAATACCAAAAGCCCATTACCGAGGTGGGTCCCCATCTGTTAGCGAATGCCGAGCGCTGTTTACGAAGCATCAATAAGCTCTCTCATATCTTTAAAACAGAGTGGCTAGAAGAGAGCAATCGCATCGCTGAGCTGTGTGACTTTGATCTGGATAGCTTGCGATACGAATACCCTAGTGAGCTGATCCCTCAAGGTGAAACTCCCATGAGTTATCTGCGCATGTTGGTCGAGAAGGGCAAACAGGCTCGCTTTCCACAAGGTGTCCCTAGTGACATTCAACAGATCATCGATAAAGAGCTAGGGCTCATTGACGAGCTCGACTACCCTTTCTTCTTCTTGACGATCCACGACATTGTCATGTTTGCCAAAAGCCAAGGTATTCTTTATCAAGGTCGAGGTTCAGCGGCCAACTCTGTGGTTTGTTACTGCCTAGAGATCACCTCGGTCGACCCAAGGCAGATCTCAGTGCTGTTCGAACGCTTCATCAGTAAAGAGCGTGATGAGCCGCCCGATATTGATGTCGACTTTGAGCATGAACGCCGCGAAGAAATCATCCAGTACATCTATAAAAAGTACGGTCGAGAACGTGCAGCGCTTGCTGCTACGGTCATTTCTTATCGCTTCAAAAGTGCAGTAAGGGATGTAGGTAAAGCATTGGGGCTGCAAGAAACCCAGCTTGATTACTTCATTAAGAACACCAACCGCAGAGATAAAAGCCTAGGCTGGCAAGCTCAGCTCACGCTATTAGGGCTGCAACCTGACTCTTTAAAAGGTAAGCAGTTTATCCATTTGGTTAATGAAATTATCGGTTTTCCACGCCACTTATCTCAACATGTGGGCGGCTTCGTGATCTCCTCTGGCCCCTTGTATGAATTGGTGCCTGTCGAGAACGCGGCAATGCACGATCGCACTATTATTCAATGGGATAAGGATGATCTTGAGACTCTGGGGCTGCTTAAGGTAGATGTGCTCGCACTCGGTATGCTGTCTGCAATTCGAAAATGCTTCGACCTGATCAAGCGTATTCATGGCCGCTCGTTAACGATCGCAGAGATCACTCGCCTTAAGGATGATCCTCAGGTGTACGGCATGATTCAGCGAGCAGACACCGTTGGCATATTTCAAATTGAGTCACGAGCACAAATGAGCATGCTGCCAAGGCTCAAGCCAAGGACCTACTACGACTTAGTAATTCAAATCGCTATCGTACGTCCAGGTCCAATTCAAGGTGACATGGTGCACCCTTACCTCAAACGTCGTGATGGTATTGAGCCAATCAGCTATCCATCGAAAGAGGTTGAATCCGTCCTATCTCGCACTATGGGAGTACCTATATTCCAAGAACAAGTGATAAAGCTCGCTATGGTCGCCGCAGGGTTTACAGGTGGTGAGGCGGATCAGCTCAGACGCGCGATGGCTGCTTGGAAGAAAAACGGAAACGTATTTAAATTTAAAACCAAGCTCATTGAAGGCATGCAGAAGCGAGGCTATGACATTGAGTTTGCAGAACAAATCTTTAAACAGATATGTGGTTTTGGTGAATACGGCTTCCCGGAGAGTCACTCCGCTTCGTTTGCAGTACTCGCGTATTGTTCAGCTTGGTTAAAATGCTATTACCCAGAGTGCTTCTACGCCTCCTTACTGAATAGCCAACCGATGGGGTTCTACAGCCCATCGCAATTGGTACAAGATGCTCAGCGACATAATGTGGTGATACTTCCTGTATGCGTGAATGCCTCTCAAGACAATCACACAGTTGTCTCTCAGCAAAATGGTTTAGCAATACGTTTAGGGATGAGACAAATCAAAGGCTTGAGTGAACATGGTATTCAGAGTGTGCTCGCTAACCGGCCGAGATCGGGTTATCGCCACCCTAGCCAGGTAAAACAGTTATCAATCAACAAGAAAGACATTGAGCTACTTGCTTCAGCAAATGCGCTTCACAACGTTTCAGGAGACCGCTTTCAAACTCGCTGGGCGATAATGGACTCGGCCTCTGACCTACCCTTGTTCAGCCAAATCGATGACAGCTTTGAAAAGGCTAATGACGAACAAGGATTGCAACAACCCAGTGAGATGCAGGATTTACTTGAGGATTTCACCAGTGTTGGGATCTCCTTGAATAAGCACCCTATTACGTTACTGGAAGAAGCCAACCGATTAGGTCGCTTCACTCATATGAAAGACTTAAAACAACAACGACATAAATCCATGGTCACCGTTGTTGGGCTTGTGACTGGCAAGCAATCACCCGGAACCGCAGCTGGCGTCACCTTTGTCACACTGGAAGATAATACGGGCAATATTAACGTAGTGGTATGGGGAGCAACGGCGCGCGCTCAACAGCAAGCATATCTCACAGCTAAGGCGTTAAAGGTGCAAGGCATCTTAGAAAAAGAAGGTGAAGTGGTACATGTGATTGCAGGAAAGCTTATCGACATTACCGATGAAATCGTTGGCTTAAAAACCAAGTCGCGAGACTTTCATTAACAACTCAACCCACTGTTTTATTTAGGTAAAGAGAGAAACGAAAAAGGGAAGCATCTGCCTCCCTTTATTTCAAATTGTTGAGTTATACCTCAACGTCAGCTTCCGTACGTCTTTTCTTAAATTCCCTATATAGTAATAAGCTTAAAGTCATTACAACTTTAGACGTTAACCATATCATTAAGAGGAACTACCTTAGATTGTGCGTGAAAAGTTACGTTAGTAGTAATGCATATTTCGTGACGATTAATATGCAGCGTCAATAATAGCAAACGTTTTCTATAAGGTCACTCAAAACAAACCGACTGACGGTATAATTTACAAAATCTGACGCATACGCTCTTGAGTTACCTCAACCAACAAGTCAGGTTGGAACTTAGAAATGAAGCGGTTACACCCTACTTTTTCCACCATTGCTTCATTAAAACTTCCGCTTAATGAAGTATTTAGCGTAATAAACAGGTCGTGCATTCTCGGGTCAGAGCGCACTTCGTGAGTCAGTTTGTAGCCATCCATCTCAGGCATTTCAGCATCAGTGATCATCAACAGTATTTCTTGATTGATGTCTTTACCTTCGTCACACCAACCTTTGAGTAGGTTCAATGCTTCTAAACCGTCACAACATTCAATAATGTTCAAACCCAATTGTGACAAGGTACCTTTGATTTGGTTACGCGCGGTTGAGGAGTCATCAACGATAAGTACATTACGCCCTATCATCTCTTGAGCTAACTGCTCATCTAACACACCTTCAGAGATCGATACATCGTAATCGATGATCTCAGCCAACACCTTTTCAACGTCGATGATCTCAACGATTTTGTGCTGATCTTCTTCTTGAATATGCGTGATAGCGGTTAGGTAGTTGGCGCGACCCGTTGTCTTTGGTGGCGGCTGAATTTCTGTCCACATTGTATTGACGATATTACGAACCTGCCCAACCAAAAAGCCTTGTACCGTTCGGTTGTACTCCGTAATGATCAAGTTACTCTCTTGCGATTCAGCACGCGATGGTGGAAAACCAATGGCACTGCGCAGATCAATCACAGGCACAGATTCGCCTCGCAAAGAAGCGACACCCGTAATGTGATGATGAGATCCAGGTAAACGAGTAAGTACCGGCACTTTTAGCACTTCTTTAACTTTAAATACGTTAATCGCAAATAATTGACGACTATTTAAGCTGAATAACAAGAGCTCCAGACGGTTTTCACCAACCAGTTTCGTTCTCTGATCAACCGAATTTAAAACGCCAGACATACAACACCTTAGTGACAAATAATAACTGTGGCTACAATAGCCTACTTCAATAGGTTAAAGCAAAGCGCTAATGCACAGAATGCTTAAACTAAGTACAACAAATGCTGTTATACAAAGCTTAAGTACATGGAAAGGTTCGGGGGAAGGCTAAAAGAAGAGAAAAAGAGTTAGCCTTCAATAACTTTCATTAACAACTGACCGTCATAAAGGGCTTGCTTGATAAGCGCAGCACCAGGCATCGTTGCTTGTTTGTAGAATCGAGATTCCACCAACTCTAAATCTTGGTGGTAAACCGACAAGCTCTGCTCTTCGATACACTTTTGAATCGCAGGATACAGAACGCTCTTAGCTTGGTTGATGACACCACCGACTAAGATTTTCTCTGGGTTAAACAGGTTAATCACAATCGCAATTGCTGAGCCTAGGTAACGGCCTAACTGCTCAATCACTTCAACCGCCAGTGGATCACCATCAGCCGCAGCAGCACAGATTTGTTCGATCGTAACATCTTCAAAAGCAGTCAGCGTGGATTCCTCACCATTGGCTAAACGCTCTTTAACTTGCTCACGAATCGCCTGTGAACTCGCGACCGTCTCTAAACAGCCTCGGTTACCACAGTGACACAGCTTGCCTTCATTATCGATCTGGATATGCCCCAGTTCACCGATGTTGCCGTGACGACCTTGCAAAACGCGTCCATCAAGAATAATCCCGGCACCTAAACCGTGGTGGATGGAGATTAAGACAGAGTTATCATTGTCTTGAGAGTTACCAAACAGCTTCTCCGCCAGTGCCCAAGCGCGAGTATCATTGGCAATAAAAACCGGCAAGCCCGTCTCTTTGTAGATCTCAGGGCCCAAAGCTAAATTTTCGACATTGTAATGCGGCATTTGCAACACAATACCCTGCTCTGAATTCACGAGACCAGGGAGCGTGATCGCAATACTGGTTACCCTATCGAGCTGCTCAGCATAAGTTTGGAAGAATTCGTCGATTTCGTGGAGAAGGCGTGCAAGCACATCATCTTGGTCACGTTCGTGAATGTCGATCTTAGTATCGATAAGTACATCGCCACCCAATTCATGAAGCGCAATAGTAAGATACCCACGTCCAAGACGCATCGACAAGAACTGCCAACCTTCGTTATTAGTTTGCAAGCCCACAGCAGGACGTCCACGAGTTGTGGCTTCTTGAACCGTCGTTTCGTGGATAAGGTGAGCTTCCATGAGTTCACGGGTAATTTTGGTAATACTCGCCGGAGCCAACTCACTTTGTTTGGACAGATCGATACGAGAAATAGGACCTTTAAGGTCAATTAGTTTATATACACGACCAGCATTGACCTGTTTGATATGATCAATATGGCCCGGTTGAGCCATGTACATTTTACGCTCCAAAAATCATCAACGGGATAATTTTTTTACTTTGCGAAGTAATTGTGAAGTCACTTGGTATATCGCCGTGACCAGTATCACGTATATACATGAATCTTTGTGTATCTAGTCAAATAGTTTAAGAAAAGTTAACACCCACATCGATAAATTGAGACTTAATTTTCATAAAAAAACATCACGTCTGAGTACCAAGTTCAATAAATAACAGTAAATACAGAAATATCCTCCTAGCTCCCAATAAATTATCAATTAATGCATATACTTAATTCAGTCTTCTAAAAAGATTACTGGCCTCACTCTAGGAGTATTCATGACAGCTGAATTAAGAAAAACGAAAATCGTCACAACGCTAGGCCCCTCTACCGATAAAGGCAACGTGCTTGAAGAGATCATCAAAGCCGGTGCCAATATTGTTCGTATGAACTTCTCCCACGGCAGCAGCGACGACCATATACAACGTGCAGAAAAAGTCAGAGCAATCGCAAAAAAACTGGGGACACAAATCGCTATCCTCGGCGACCTTCAAGGTCCCAAGATTCGTGTGTCGACATTCAGAGATGGAAAAATTCAACTGGCTGTTGGTGATGAGTTCACTCTCGACAGCAGCCTAGGTTTAGGTGAAGGCGACCAGCAAGCCGTTGGCCTCGACTATAAAGAGCTGCCGAATGATGTTTCCGCCGGCGACATTCTGTTGCTTGATGATGGACGTGTGCAACTCAAAGTCACCAAGGTTGAAGGTTGTCGCGTTCATACCGAAGTCATCATTGGTGGCCCGTTATCCAACAACAAAGGCATCAACAAAAAAGGCGGGGGGCTTTCTGCAGAAGCGCTAACCGACAAAGACAAGCGAGACATCGTCACCGCAGCCCAAATCCAAGTCGATTACCTAGCCGTCTCTTTCCCACGCAATGGCGAAGACATGCACTACGCTCGACAACTTGCGCGTAAAGCAGGCTTAGAAGCTCACCTTGTCGCTAAAGTCGAACGAGCAGAGACGGTATCGACCGTTGAGAACATGGATGACATCATAATGGCTTCAGATGTGGTCATGGTGGCTCGTGGTGACCTCGGAGTAGAAATTGGAGACCCTGAGTTGGTCGGTGTACAAAAACAGCTTATACGCCGCGCTAGGGCCCTTAATCGCACTATCATCACTGCAACTCAGATGATGGAATCAATGATCTCTGCTCCAATGCCTACCCGTGCTGAAGTAATGGATGTAGCGAACGCAGTACTTGATGGCACTGACGCAGTAATGCTGTCTGGTGAAACCGCTGCCGGACAATACCCAGTAGAGACAGTAAAATCGATGGCTGAAGTGTGTGTGGGTGCTGAGAAAATGGCGAACGTCAACCAATCCAACTACCGAATTGACCGCACTTTCGTGACAGCGGAAGAAACAGTATCAATGGCAACCATCTACTCTGCTAACCACATGGAAGGCATTAAAGGCGTAGTCACGCTGACTGAGTCTGGGCGCACTGCTTTGATGATGTCTCGTTTAAGTGCTGATATGCCTATCTACGCTCTATCTCGTAACGAAGGAACACTAAACCGTTGTACCTTGTATCGAGGAGTAACCCCTATCTATTTTGAGACAGAAGCCAAAGACAGCTTTGACATTGCACTATCAACACTTGCTTGCCTAAAAGAGAAAGGACACCTCAAGTTTGGTGATCTCGTGATCATTACTCAAGGCGATATCATGGACGTGGCTGGCTCAACCAACTGTATGAGAATCCTACCTGTCACCTAACTCTCAGCGCAGCGGATAAAGCCAATAAACAGCGACAACATGAGATAAAAGTAAAAGGGTTATCGAACTAAGTTCAATAACCCTTTTTTCATTTCAGTATGTTATCTCAACAAGACTAGCTATAGCTTTATTCCCGTACTATTTATCAATAACAATACTTGCCAACTGCGGCATGTGCGAACTGCGAGCATTTTCTGTTGTGGTATAAGTTTCAACGAATCGGTAGCCGGCCTCTAAACCCAATTCGTAATCATGGAGCAAATCTTCTTTGTCACTCATTAAAGAGCTCGATTTTAACGGTTTACTTGGCGCGATCTGCACCACAAAAGCATCATCCGGAGGAGAATTCAAAAAGTCTTGAGTCAACGAGTAGGTTTGGTAGTGCACCATCAACATGTCGGCCAACCCAGAATCAAACTTATCACCAATCAAATGGCTTAGACGGTAAATATCATCAGCCCCAAACAACCATCGACCGCCATTGAGTAAATCTAAATGCCCACGGTCACGCTTCTGTTCTTTAGAACGGAGGATCTGTTGCTGGAAGAAAGAAGTCCAGTCCGTCTTCCATTGCTCCACTTTTTGTTGCCAATGACCTTGAACACTATCGAACGATTCTCGGAACCACTCTAGCTCCTCGGCGGTTACCGGTTTTGGTGCTTGGATTTTCTGTTGCTGCTGTGGCGCTTGAACTAGCGGTCTTCCCTCTTCATCCGTTACTGGCTCAGTACGAATCACCACAATAGAACGAGCTTGCCTTCGCCACGCTTCTTGAACGGGAATAGAGGCAGACACACCGCCATCCACATAAGCGCTATCACCAATCAAGATCTCATCATTGTACAAACGAGGGATGGCACAAGTCGCAATCATCACCTTGTACCAATCGTCCCCCAATAGAGGGAAGTAGTGATCTCTTAAATCTTTAGAATCCGTTACCGCCGCATAGAAGTGGCGTTCACCTAAGGTTTGCCGCCCTAAATCAAGATCGAGCTTATAAGGGTAAGCCATGATTTGCTCTAAGGCCCACTCAAGCCCTAAATTCTTCCTGTGCCGTATGTAAGAGAACAGATTAAAGAACTCTGGAGACGTGGTAAGGTCAAGGACAAAGGAACGCCCTAAGCCTTTATCACGGCACAAATAGGCACATAAGTTAAGCGCACCTGCCGAGGTACCGAAAAACTCATCGAAAGGGTCAAAATTAGAAAGGAGAAAAGCGTCGAGAACGCCTGAAGTAAAAATACTTCTCTGCCCACCACCTTGAGCGACCAGTGCTGTTTTACCAGCAATAAACTTAGCGTAATAATCTAAGTCTATTGCTGTATCAATATTGGTTACAATCCCACTATTCATTATTCCCTGAGTATAAAAACTCAGCCTCGCAATAAATGGTATTAACTACCAATCGCAATAAAGCCAAATGAAAGAATGACGAAGTAAATAAACGCTGTAATTTGTAGGGCATTTTTCAGATTATGTTCCATAGACACCTCTGGCTTATTATTAATTTGTCGAGTCTCTATTTAAGTACTATCAGGTGTGTGAAGTATCTTCAAGAATCGTCGAAATTAGTCGCACGATATTGATGTAACCATCACAATTAGTAAGTGTATGGATAAGGATATACTCATGAATAACAAAGTAAATGTGACGATGTTAGTTGCGCTTCTCTCGGCTTCGAGTGTTTATGCCTCACCGGAGATCATTATTACTCCGATGGTGGGTTATACCGGTGGTGGTAGTGTCGAAGATCAAGATGGCAAAACCTATGACATGAAAGGATCTGAAAACTACACCTTTGCGATTGAGACACCACTTGAGAAAGGGCGTGTTGGTTTCTTTTACTCAAACCAAAGCTCTGAACTAGAAACGCTCAACCTGAGCTCCTCGATCCAATATCTGCACTTTCAAAGTAGCATTTACTACCCGGCTTCCTCGGTATTGTCTGGATACCTAGGCTTAGGTCTAGGCGCCTCATATGTAGATGTAGACTGGGCGAAAGATAAATACGGCTTCTCTACGTCAATCTTTGGCGGCTTAGAATATAAATTGAGCGATCGCTTAGCGCTGAATACCCAAGTTCGTTGGTTAGGAACGGTGGTTGATAACGACACAACAGGTGTATGTAACATTCCAAGCAATGGGCAAGACTGCATTATTCGTTTTGATACCGACTGGATGAATCAATTCCAAGCTAATGTCGGATTAAGTTTTACTTTCTAGATAGCAATAAATGCTAGAAATGAAAAGCCATCATACGCTGGCTTTTTTCTGTAACTCGTTTTAAGTTCAACCTTAGAACTTGTAGGTCACGCCCAAAGCACCACCTAGCTGTAACTCAACGCCTTTGTACATGTCGAGTTCTGGGTGAAGTTGTGCGTAAGCATTCCAACCTTCGTAGAAGTTCACTTTGACACCTAGCGGTAAACGCAAACCAAAGTCGTCATTCCACTCTGCCCATGCACCCGCACCAACATACCAGCTTAACGGCGCTTCTGTCTCAAACTGACCACGCTTCCAAATATAATCAAATGCAGCACCGTCATTACCAACAGTGACACGGTATTTCTGGTCAAACTCAACAACGGCACTCAGATCTTGGTCAACGGCTAAACCAACTTCTAACGCAGGAGCTTCAGAAGCATGAGCAAAAGAGGTGAGGCTGCCGCACATAAGGCCAATCAAGTAACGATGTTTCATAGTATTCTCAAACTGTTTCAAAAAGCGGTAGGTTAATTAAAAACCAGCACCATTTGTCATCATAACGTTAAAGATAGCAGGTCATCAAAGATGATGAGCATAGGTGATTAGTTTCAAATGAAAGCTAAATAACTGAGAGATAAAAGAATAAGCCTGATGAAACAGTATAAACAAAAAAGGAGGCCAATCGGCCTCCTTTCAATTTATTGAATCAGTAAATTAACCGTTGTTACGGATCCACTCATCCATGTCTGTTTTCAGGTTGTCAGATTTAGTACCGAAGATAGCTTGTACGCCACCCGCTACTACTACAACACCTGCAGCACCTAGTTTCTTCAGCTTGTCTTGGTCAACAACTGCTGTATCAGCAACTGCAACACGTAGACGAGTGATACAAGCGTCAAGACCAGTGATGTTAGCTTTACCGCCGAATGCAGCAACTAGCTCACCAGCAAGTTCAGAACCAGTCGCAACTGCTTCGTCTTCTGACTCGTCTTCACGACCTGGAGTTTTAAGGTCTAAAGCTTTAATCACAGTGCGGAATACGATGTAGTAGATTGCAGCGTAAGCAATACCACAAACAACCATTAGCCCCATCTTAGACGCGTGGCCAGATAGAACTAGGAAGTCGATTAGACCGTGTGAGAAAGATGTACCGTGTACAAAACCTAGAGTGTTCGCAAGAACGTAAGCAGAACCAGCTAGTAGAGCGTGGATTGCGTACAGTACTGGAGCAACGAATAGGAATGAGAATTCGATTGGTTCAGTGATACCTGTTAGGAATGAAGTTAACGCAGCAGAAGCCATGATACCCATTACTTTAGCGCGGTTTTCAGGCTTAGCTGAGTGTGCAATTGCGATTGCAGCAGCAGGTAGACCGAACATCTTGAACATGTAACCACCAGCTAGCTGACCGAAGCCATTGCCCGCTGCACGAGATGCGTCATCAGCAACTAGGTAACAAGTAAGAACACCGTTTTGAGTTTCGCCAGCAGCGTTTACACAAGTACCAGCTTCGAAGAAGAATGGTACGTTCCATACGTGGTGAAGACCAAATGGAATTAGAGAACGCTCAACGATACCGTAGATACCAAACGCCACTTGTGGGTTTTGGTGAGCAGCCCAATCAGAGAACGCAGAGATAGCGCCGCCAACTGGTGGCCATACTACAGATAGTAGGATTGCTAGACCGATCGCAGAGAAACCTGTGATGATTGGCACAGCACGCTTACCAGCGAAGAAGCCAAGGTACTCAGGAAGTTGAATACGGAAGAAACGGTTGAATGCCCAAGCAGCAACACCACCGACTAGGATACCACCTAGTACACCAGTATCGATTTTATCAACGCCCATTACACCAGCCATTACGCCTAGTGTAGCAGTCATGATGCCGTAACCAACGATTGCTGCTAGACCAGCAACACCATCGTTGTTAGTAAAGCCAAGTGCAACACCTACTGCGAACAGTAGTGCCATTTGACCAAATACTGAACCACCAGCTTGTTCCATTAGGTTTGAAACAATTTCTGGAATGAAAGGAAGATCTGCTGCACCGACACCTAGCAAAATACCCGCAACTGGTAAAACTGATACTGGAAGCATCAGAGACTTACCAACTTTTTGCAGGCTAGCAAAAAGGTTCTTAAACATGTTTATGCTCCTGATAAAGATAAAATAATTATATGGGTTCTAACGGCACACCCCCGTAGCCTATATGTTAGCACCCAGTGAAAATGTAACCATGTATTGCATTATATTTTCTGCCGCTAAATATATATTGATGCAGAACTAACTTTCTAGTGACTTACGAAATTTAGTTTCAAAACACGTCTTGGATCACATGTCAAATTTAGAAATGCAATGGTTTACAACAAAATAAACCTTTGATATTAAATGATATTTCTGAAAGTTATTATTATTTTACTGGGTAAATAAAATAAGAGTGAATGTTATTTTTAGTAACAAAATTACAAATGTTATAATTCACGCTCCCAAGTTCAACATAATTCGTAAACATTAAAAAAAAACGTATTTTTGGTGATCAAAAACACAAAAAGGGAGCTTTCGCTCCCTTTTATTTGTTTAGTTCATTTTTTATCGCAAAAAAAGTTTCTGATAATTTTTGGTCGTTTGTTCAGCAACCTCTTTCATCGAAATGCCCTTCAACTGCGCAATATAGGCAGCCACCTCGACTACATATGCAGGCTGATTCTGCTTCCCACGATATGGGATTGGCGCCAGGTATGGAGAGTCCGTTTCAATTAGTAGCCTATCTAGCGGTAGGTTTTTAACAACCTCTTTAAGTTCTGTTGCTTGCTTAAAGGTCACAATGCCTGAAATTGAAATATAGAACCCTAATTCCATAGCCGCTTCAGCAAACGCCTGATCTTCAGTAAAACAGTGGATAACACCACCGCACTTCTCAGCGCCACCGTCACGAAGAATCGCAAGTGTATCTTCACGCGCATTACGGGTATGAATGATCAAAGGCTTGTTCAATTCTACCGCTAGCTCAACATGCTGTTTGAATCGCAGTTGCTGCAATTCCGCAGTTTCAGGTTGATAGTGGTAATCCAAACCGGTTTCACCTATCGCAACCACTTTAGGGTTGCTCGCGTATTCACGCATTCTTTCAAGGCTGAAATCACTTTCAACATCAAGAGGATGAACGCCACAAGACGCTTTAACGTTATCAAACGGCGCTATCATTTCGAGCATGTTTTCAAACGAATCTAGTGTCACACCCACTGAAAGTAGTTGTTCAACATTCGCTGCTTTCGCTTTGTTAACGACATCTTCTACACTGGTGTGTAAATCTTGGTAATCCAGCTTGTCTAAATGACAGTGGGAATCTACGAACATGTTTCCTCGCAAGTGGCTATCAGCCAATTCATTATGAGTAGCTCCGTATTGAGCCCAGGGTGTTGCTTCAACTGCTCAATCAGTATCAATAGTTTATGTGCTGCAGTATAGGCGATTTGGTAGGACATCACCTCACACAGCGTGTTCGCACTTGGGGTTATGGCATTATTTGCCAAACCGAAATGCAACTTCTGTACGTCTGACAGTAAGTGCCATAACCAACCAAGCTGTATCAAAGGATCTTTAGCAAGCTCAGTCGAGAACTTAAGCATGTCTGGCTGAGTGCCTTTAACGATATGAACGAAACCGTCGAATATTTTCTCGGAAGCCTCTACACCGCCTTCTTCAAACATCGCTTTCGCTTTCAACGGCGCATTATCGTTAAGTGCCAAAATATACGTTGGCACAGCCTTACCTACTTCCCCATCAAGCCATGCTGAGCCCGCTTCCAATTGTGGGCTCACCACATTGAATTGCTGACAGCGACTGATGATGGTTGGCATGAGGCGATTACTGTTACGAGTCGACAGAATGAAAATACACTGGCTTGATGGCTCTTCGAGAGTTTTCAGCAAAGCATTGGAAGCCGACTCATTCATCGCCTCAGCAGGTTCAAGTAAGATAACGCGTAAACCGCCCAACTGAGATGATTCTTGAGCCCAGCGATTACTTGCACGTACTTGATCAACCGTGATCGATTTGCCTTCTTTCTCTGGCGAGATGACATGATAATCCGGATGGCTACCCGATTTCATCAACTCACAGCTATGGCAAAACCCACACACCTCGCTTTCATAGTTAGTGCACATTAATGCATCAGTAAGCTGGCTAATGAGAGCATCAACGCCCAACCCTTCCGGCGCATTAACAATCACAGAATTCGGAAAACGCTCAGCATCGAGGCTTTTTTTCCACTCACTCCAAACTGGCGTGAGCCAAGAATACACTTCCGCCATGACTACCTACTGTTGGTCTAGCCACGTACTAAGCGCTTGCTTAATATCCGCGGCTACTTGTTCTATCTCTTGCTCTGCATTGATCACAAGAACCGAATCATCTTGCGCAGCGATCTCAAGGTAACGTTCACGCGTGCGATCGAAGAAAGAGATATCCATCTTTTCAATTCTATCTAGCTCACCACGGCCACGTGCACGCTCAAGCCCTACTCTAGGGTCTAAGTCCAAGTATAGAGTTAGATCCGGCTTAAAATCGCCTAGCGTGGTTGCTTTCAATGATTCCATTGTCGTACGCGCGATCTGGCGCCCACCACCTTGATACGCTTGAGAAGACATATCATGACGATCACCCAATACCCATTTACCGCTATCTAAAGCCGGCTTAATCACGTTTTCGACTAATTGAACACGTGCAGCGTACATCAGCAGTAACTCAGTCATGTCTTGAAGCTTTTCGCCTTCGTGCTCTTCTTTGACCAGTGAACGCATCTTTTCTGCCAGCACGGTACCGCCTGGTTCACGAGTGTTTACGAGCTCTTCAACACCAGATGCTTTCAATGTCTCAACGATGGCATTGATAGCTGTGCTTTTACCCGCACCTTCAAGGCCTTCAACCACGATAAATTTCGACTGATTCATAATTCGTTCTTTATTTGTTTTTTCTTAATTGTTTTAAGTAAGCTCGTACTGCACGGTTGTGCTCAGCCAAACTCTTTGAAAATACATGCCCACCAGTGCCACTCGCGACAAAATAGAGGTAGTTGCTCTTTTCTGGGTTCAGGGCCGCATTAATTGACGCTCGCCCCGCCATAGCAATCGGCGTTGGCGGCAAACCACTCATAGTGTATGTGTTGTATGGCGTTGGGGTTCTTAGATCTTTCTTACGGATATTGCCATCGTAGCTATCACCCATTCCATAAATCACCGTTGGGTCCGTTTGTAGACGCATACGCTTGTTCAAACGGTTGACGAACACAGACGACACACGTTCGCGCTCTGAAGCAACAGCAGTCTCTTTCTCAATGATGGATGCCAGAATCAGCGCTTCATAAGGTGACTTAAGAGGCAGCTTGTCCGCTCTCTTTTCCCACTCGTCGTTCACAACGTTCATGAGATCGCGATGTGCTCGCTTCAGCAGATCTAAATCTGTGGTGCCGTAGGTGTAGTGGTAGGTCTCCGCTAAGAACAAACCTTCTAGCTTCTCATTTTCAATACCCAGCTTTTCAGCGATCTCTTTTTCAGAAACCCCATCAAGCGTTTGTTGAATAAACTCATTGTTCTTTAACTGAACAAGCCACTCGTCAAAACGACTGCCTTCAACAAAGGTGATAGTAAACTGATGCTCTTTCCCTTCGACAAGAACCTGTAGAGCTTGCTCAAGCGTTAAACCCGGCTCTAGCAGGAATGTTCCCGCTTTTACATCAACAAGCTCAGGGTGAAGCTTGCGGATTAACTTCTCATAAGGAGATGACTCAAATAGGCCTTCATTAATCAGCTGCGCAAGTACACGATTAAAACTGCTACCAGAGGCGATGGTAACCACCTGCGGCTTTTCCAATTGAATAACTTGTTTGAGGTTACCTTGCGCTTGGTTGTAAACGTAGAACCCAGCAGCGCCCGCTGCGATTAGGCACAAGATAATAAAAATAAATAACTTTTTGATCACGAGTTTAGTTGTCCTTGAAGGCTACGAGTAACGGTTCCAATGTTAAATTGGGTTTCACTAATACGGGTAACAGGAGCAACCCCTAAAATGGAGTTGGTAATGAAAACCTCGTCAGCTTGCATGACTTGAGGTAAGCAGTAGTCAGCAATAGTAACGGAAAGTTCAGTTTGATTCAGCGTCGTTAACACTTGCTTACGCATAACGCCTGCAACACCACTTTGGGTAAGCTGCGGAGTATAAATGACCTTACCTTGACGCCAAAATAGATTGGCCATGGTGGTTTCAATCACATTGCCTGAGATATCAAGAACCAAACCGTCAACTTCACCAGCCTGATCCATTTCATCCTTCATCAATACTTGTTCTAAGCGATTGTTATGTTTGTGACCAGCAAGTAACGGACTCAAACCGAGTGCTTGGCGACAAACTCCGAGCTCAACTCCGTTGTCTTGCCATTCTGCATAGTGGCTTGGGTAATCAAACGTACTAATGGTAATGGTTGGCTTAGCAATGTTCTTGGTACTGTAGCCTCTCCCACCAGCACCACGGCTAACATGCAGCTTTATTCCGGCTTTTCTACTATTAGACTTGTTTGCACTTTCGTGGTGGCTGTTTTGGATGTGTTGAATTGCACTAGCTAGCCACGCGTTAACCACATTCCAATCTAATGCAGAAATACGTAACGCTTTTAGACATTCATCGACACGGTACTGATGGTCGTGAAAATGCTCAATCTCACCATTTGAGACAAGCATAGTCGTAAAACAGCCGTCTCCGTATTGAAACGAACGGTCTAAGATGTCGATAGTTTGCTGGCTTTCTCCGTCAACCCAAAACATGTTTTTCCCCATAAAAAGAAACGGCTCAATGCTAAGCATCAAGCCGTTTAAAAACAAGTCTAATTATGACTATCTACGACGTTTAGGTCTTTTATGAGATGATTAAATCTTTTTGAAGATCAAACAGCCGTTTGTACCACCGAAACCGAAAGAGTTACATGCAGCATATTCCATGTTGCTAACTTTACGTGCGGTGTGAGGTACTAGGTCAATGTCTAAGCCTTCTTCAGGATCATCTAGGTTGATTGTTGGTGGAACAATTTGATCAACCAGAGACATAGCCGTGATGATAGCTTCAGCAGAACCTGCAGCACCTAGAAGGTGGCCTGTCATTGATTTCGTAGAAGAAACCAGTACTTGCTTGCTGCCAGCTTCGCCAAGAGCACGTTTGATACCCTTAACTTCTGCTACGTCGCCTGCAGGAGTCGATGTACCGTGTGCATTCACATAACCGATTTGCTCACCAGTAATGCCGGCATCACGCATCGCCGCTTCCATTGCTAGTGCGCCACCAGAGCCATCTTCACTTGGAGATGTCATATGGTAAGCGTCACCCGACATACCGAAGCCAACTAGCTCACAGTAAATCTTAGCGCCACGAGCTTTCGCATGTTCGTACTCTTCAAGAACCATCATGCCTGCACCGTCACCAAGAACGAAACCGTCACGGCCTTTGTCCCATGGACGAGAAGCTTTTTGAGGCTCGTCGTTGCGAGTAGATAGTGCCTTAGCTGCACCAAAACCGCCCATACCTAGTGGTGTAGATGCTTTTTCAGCACCACCCGCTAGCATTGCGTCAGCATCGCCGTATGCAATCATACGTGCCGCGTGACCAATGTTATGTAGGCCAGTTGTACATGCAGTAGAAATAGCGATGTTAGGACCGCGTAGACCACGCATGATAGACATGTGACCAGCAATCATGTTCACGATCGTTGACGGAACAAAGAATGGGCTAATTTTACGAGGGCCTTTTTCAGTAAGCGCTTGGTGACCAGCTTCGATCAAACCAAGACCACCAATACCAGAACCGATAGCCACACCAATACGTGGTGCGTTCTCATCAGTAACAGTTAGACCAGAATCATCAAGTGCCTGAACACCTGCTGCGACGCCGTATTGGATGAATAGATCCATTTTACGAGCATCTTTTTTAGACATGTACTCTTCGCAGTTAAAGTCTTTAACTAGACCTGCAAAACGAGTTGAGAAATTGGTTGCATCAAAATGCTCGATATTAACGATACCACTTTGACCAGCTAGCAGGGCTTTCCAAGAAGATTCTACAGTGTTGCCTACCGGTGACAACATACCCATGCCAGTGACAACTACACGACGCTTGGACACGATTTTACACTCCGGAGATTGAGATGATTTAAGATGAGGATAGATGAGTTAGATAAAACACAGGCGGTCGAGGTGACCGCCTGGGAGAGATTATTACTGAGCGCTAGTTACGTAATCGATAGCTGCTTGAACAGTAGTAATTTTCTCAGCTTCTTCATCTGGGATTTCAGTGTCGAATTCTTCTTCTAGAGCCATTACTAGCTCAACTGTGTCTAGAGAATCTGCACCTAGGTCATCAACGAAAGAAGCTTCGTTTTTAACTTCAGCTTCGTCTACACCTAGCTGTTCAACAATGATTTTCTTTACGCGTTCTTCGAGGTTGCTCATTTTTTCTTTTCCTTTACAGAGTTCGCTTTATGCGATGTTTTCCGTAGTTTATTCAATCTATTGAAAGTTGCAAGGTCAACTTTTCTGGTCAAACCACAATTTTCACGATTTTAACCGAAATTACGTATGATCTTGACTTAAATCATGCACAAATGTTGCACATAATTTAAACCATGTACATACCGCCATTGACGTGAAGTGTTTCACCTGTGATATAAGCTGCCGCAGGCGACGCCAAAAATACCACAGCTTCAGCGATTTCGCGAGGGTCACCTAGTCGACCTGCTGGTACATTCGCCAAAGTTGCTGCACGTTGATCATCATTTAGCGCTTTAGTCATGTCAGTTTCGATGAAACCTGGAGCAACAGTGTTCACTGTAACGCCACGAGACGCAACTTCACGAGCCATTGATTTAGTAAAGCCAATCACGCCAGCTTTCGCTGCTGCGTAGTTTGCTTGACCAGCGTTACCCATAGTACCAACTACAGAGCCAACGTTTACGATACGGCCTTCACGCTTCTTCATCATGCCACGCAATACAGCTTTAGACATGCGGAAGATAGGTGTTAGGTTAGTGTCAATGATGTCGTTCCATTCGTCGTCTTTCATACGCATTAGTAGGTTGTCACGAGTGATACCTGCGTTGTTAACTAGAATATCAATCGCACCGAACTCATCGTTGATGGTTTTCAGCGTAGCAGCAATTGAGTCAACATCAGTTACGTTCAGAGCAAGACCTTTACCGTTCTCGCCAAGGTACTCACTGATTGCAGCAGCGCCGCCTTCAGATGTAGCCGTACCGATAACTTTAGCACCACGCTCAACTAAAAGTTCAGCGATTGCACGACCGATACCACGGCTTGCGCCTGTAACTAGTGCAACTTTGCCTTCTAAATTCATCATAACTTCTCTATTAAGTGGTTATTACTTAGCAGCTTCTAGTGATGCAGTGTCGTTAACTGCAGCAGCTGTCATAGTTTTTACGATTCGTTTTGTTAGGCCAGTAAGAACTTTACCAGGACCTAATTCAAGTAGCTTCTCAACGCCTTGCTCATTCATCGCTTGAACACCTTCAGTCCAACGAACTGGGCTGTAAAGTTGACGAACAAGTGCATCTTTAATTTTTGCAGGGTCTGTTTCAGCAACAACATCAACGTTATTGATAACAGGTAGCGCTGGCGTGTTGAACTCTAGAGCTTCTAGAGCCACCGCTAGCTTGTCTGCTGCCGGTTTCATTAGTGCACAATGAGACGGTACAGATACTGGTAGAGGAAGTGCACGCTTAGCGCCCGCTTCTTTACATAGTGCACCAGCACGCTCTACTGCCGCTTTGTTACCCGCGATAACAACTTGACCAGGAGAGTTGAAGTTCACTGGAGAAACAACTTCGCCTTGTGCCGCTTCTTCACACGCTTTAGCAATCGCTTCATCATCTAGACCGATGATTGCGTACATAGCACCAACGCCTGCAGGAACTGCTTCTTGCATTAATTGACCACGTAGTTCAACTAGCTTGATCGCTTCTTTAAAGTCGATAACGCCAGCACATACTAGTGCAGAGTATTCACCTAAGCTGTGACCCGCTAAGTTTGCAGGTTGCTCTAGGCCAAGCTCTTGCCATACACGCCAAATTGCAACAGACGCTGTTAATAGAGCCGGTTGAGTGTGGAAAGTTTCATTTAGATTTTCTACTGGGCCATCTTGAACTAATGCCCATAGATCGTAACCAAGTGCTTCTGAAGCTTCAGCAAATGTTTGTTTAACAACATCATACTGTTCACCTAGGTCTGCAAGCATACCGATAGCTTGAGAGCCTTGGCCTGGGAATACGATAGCAAACTTGCTCATTGTAATTTTCCTTTAAGCAAAGCAAAAAATTGAATAAGGCACATAAGTTATGTGCCTTGTTTGTAGATTTTCGCTTAGGGTTAGAATTTAACTAACGCAGAACCCCAAGTGAAGCCGCCGCCAAATGCTTCCAATAGAAGTGTTTGACCGCGTTTAATTCGTCCGTCACGAACAGCCTCATCTAATGCTGTTGGTACAGTAGCCGCTGACGTGTTGCCGTGCTTATCAAGGGTAATCACCACTTGATCCAGTGACATCGTCAGTTTTTTAGCCGTTGCCGAAATAATACGGTAGTTCGCTTGGTGTGGGACTAACCAATCAAGCTCTGACTTATCCATGTTATTTGCAGCTAATGTGTCTTTAACCAGCTTAGATAGCTGAGTTACCGCCACTTTGAATACTTCGTTGCCCGCCATGTGCAGCCATTTGTCTGCATCACCGCCACGCTCTGGTACTTCAAGGCTTAGAAGCTCACCGTATTTACCATCAGAGTAAATGTGAGTCGACAAAATACCTGGCTCTTCGCTTGCGCCTACAACCACCGCGCCTGCTGCATCACCAAATAGGATGATCGTAGAGCGGTCAGTCGGATCACAGGTTTTTGACAGTGCATCAGCACCAATCACCAAAACGTTCTTACACATGCCTGATTTGATGTGCTGATCTGCAACAGACAAAGCATAGACAAAACCAGAACACGCTGCAGCCAAATCAAACGCAGGGCAGCCTTTGATACCAAGCTTACCTTGTACCTGACATGCCGAAGACGGGAATGTGTGGCTACTACTGGTGGTCGCAACGATGATTAAATCAATCTCTTCTTTGTCGATACCTGCCATTTCAATGGCATTTTCAGCAGCGTAAAACGCCATATCTGCAACGGTTTCGTTTTCCGCTGAAATACGACGCTCTTTAATACCTGTTCTAGCAACGATCCACTCATCGCTAGTCTCTACCATTTTCTCTAAGTCTGCGTTAGTTCGCACCTGAGATGGCAAGTAGCTGCCAGTACCTAAAATTTTGCTATACATGAAGACTAATAATGCCTCTCGAGTAAAACCGCTTCCAAACGATCGCTAATGCGGCTGGGGACTTGTCGTTTGACCTCGTGTACTGCCTCGCCAATCGCGTTGACAACTGCAGATACATCAGCACTTCCATGACTTTTAATGACAATGCCGCGCAATCCTAACAAACTTGCGCCGTTATACTGGTCGGGGTTCAAGGTTTTTAATTCAGTAAATAGCTCAGAAAACAACATTCTGGCTATCCAACCCTTTATAGTTGAAGCCATCATGCGCGTTTTTAGCTTATCAATAAAGAGCTGAGCCGTACCTTCGCACGTTTTTAAGCAGACATTGCCCACAAAACCATCACATACGACGACATCAGCAGCATCTTGAAGGAGTTGGTTACCTTCAATATAGCCTATGAAGTTCACAGACTGAGTATTCGACAACATTTCAGCGCATCGTTTTACAAGGTCATTACCTTTAATTTCTTCGGCGCCGATATTTAAAATAGCGACACGTGGAGCGCGACCTAAATGTTGTTCCGCTAATGCACTGCCCATCACAGCAAACTGGAAAAGCGAATCTGCATCACTAGATACATTCGCCCCTAAATCAAGCATCCAAGTACGATTTCCTGAAGCAGTAGGCAAAGCTGAAACCAATGCGGGCCTATCAATGCCAGGGAGGAGCTTAAGTCGAAAACGGGACAGAGCCATCAATGCGCCGGTGTTGCCACCACTCACACAAGCATCGGCTTGAGAGTCGGCGACCAGATCAATAGCAGCACGCATGGAGCTACCCTGACTGTTACGCAAGGCTAGTGAAGGTTTTTCAGAATTGGAAATAACTCGATCGCAATGCTGAATACTCAAACGAGAGTCAGGCACTCGACCTAATGAAGATAATTGAGATGTGATCGCGTTTCGATCACCTATGAGAATGACTTTTAGCTCTGGGAAATACGACAGTGCCTGCACGGCGGCAGGCACTGTTACACGAGGACCGAAGTCCCCGCCCATTGCATCAAGCGCAACGGTTAGATTTTGCAAAGGTCAACCTTACTTGTTGATAACCTTTTTGCCGCGGTAGAAACCTTCCGCAGTCACGTTGTGACGTAGGTGAGTTTCACCTGAAGTTGCGTCTACAGAAAGTGCAGCTGTAGTTAGCGCATCGTGTGAACGACGCATGCCACGCATTGAACGTGATTTCTTGCTCTTTTGTACGGCCATTGACCCTACTCCTATGTAAATTCTTAAAGAAGCAGTTACTTCTTCAAGCTTTTTAAAACATCAAATGGATTCGGCTTCTTGTCTTCCTCAATTTCTTCAGGAAGTTCACCAAACACCAAGTTATTTGAGTTAACGCTACATTTCGCATTATCGTGCATTGCTATTTGTGGCAATCCAAGGATGAACTCGTCTTCAACTAGTTGAATCAGGTCTAACTCACCGTACTCGTTCAGATCTACCAAATCGTACTCTTCCGGTGCTTCCTCTTCACTTTTCTCATTATAATAAGGAGTATAAGTGAATTGGACATCGCACTCATGTGCGAAAACCTCATTACAACGCTGACACTCTAAATCGACTTCGACGTTAGCTTTACCAGAGATAACGACTAATCGTTGTTCATCAAGCCCAAATGACAATGAGACTTGCGCGTCACGTTTTACGCCTTCAGTTGCGTCAGCTAAACGCTTAAAAAGACTGGTTTGGATGATGCCATCTAAATCTAGTCGTTTCTGAGCCGTTCTTGCCGGATCAACTGTACGCGGTATTTTTACCTTTTGCATAGGGCGCGAATCTTATCTTCCAAATCGAGTTTAGTCAAAGGAAATGGCAAAAAAAGTACACTTTTTTACCTTTCCCATACAGAGCATTATGAATAGCGGGATAACTTCCTATATCCTACTGTAAATGCTTCTATGAATTGTAAATTAAAATGAAAAATTACCAACTAGTTTTAGCCTCTACCTCACCATTTAGGCAAGAGATCCTCAAAAAGCTACAAATTAGCTTCATTACAGCCAAGCCTGACTGCGACGAAACACCGATTTCAGGGGAGACTCCACAACAGTTGGTCATGCGCCTCGCTGAAACCAAAGCTAAATCTTGCGTTGTTGATCAGCCAAGTTTGGTGATTGGCTCGGATCAAGTCTGCGTAATTGATGGCGAGATCATAGGCAAGCCGCACACGCGTGAAAAAGCGATAGAGCAGTTGTCTCGTCAAAGTGGCAAGAGCATCACCTTCTATACAGGTGTCACTGTATGGAATAACGAAACCCAGCAAGCTGACACGCGTCTCGATACCTTTATTGTTCACTTCCTAGATTTAACCAAGCAACAAATCATCTCTTATGTTGAAAAAGAAGAACCTTACTGGTGCGCAGGTAGCTTTAAGTGTGAAGGACTAGGTATCGCTTTGTTCAAACAAATGGAAGGGAAAGATCCAAACACGCTTATCGGTCTGCCGCTTATCGATTTGATCGATATGTTAGATGCGCAAGGGATGAGTGTGCTTTAACGGATGCGATATCTTCGCTAGAGATTCCCTACTCCTTCCTTCGTCAGTCTAGGGAATGACGGAAACTAATGATTATTACAATCCTGAGGTCCGCTAGGATTCACTTTATCGTCATCCCCAAGAGCGAGGAACGAGCGAGTTGGGGATCTCTTGTAACAAACACAAACAAAAAAGGTTGATGATATTCGTCAACCTTTATCATTTTCAGATAGCTGATACTAAATCCTGAAAGAGTACTCCCTTTCGTATCTCGTATCTTCTTAAAGCTTACGTAAGCCAGTCAGTGCTTTTTCTAGTCGCGCTTCCATTGGTGCCGAGATATCCATCTTCTCTTCGCTACCTGGGTGCGTGAACTTGATGTTTGCAGCATGTAGGAACAAACGATCCAAACCGACCTTTCCCGTGTAAGCATCAAAACGACGATCACCATAGCGGTCATCCCATGCAATTGGGTGGCCAGTATATTGAGTGTGTACACGGATTTGGTGAGTACGCCCAGTAATAGGACTTGCTTGAATCAGTGTCGCATCTTTGAACTTCTCTAAAACCTTAAAGCGAGTTTCAGAGGCTTTACCATTAGGGTTAACACGAACAATGCTGTTTACTTCATTTTTCAGCAGAGGCGCATTCACCACCTTACAGCTGTTCTTCCACTCGCCCATTACTAAAGCGAAGTAGTATTTTTGAACCGTTTTTTCACGGAACTGTGCTTGAAGATGTCTTAGCGCCGAACGCTTCTTAGCAACAAGCAGGATGCCAGACGTATCTCTATCGATACGGTGCACTAACTCGAGAAAGCGAGCTTCAGGACGCAGTGCGCGCAATGCTTCAATTGCGCCAAACTTAAGTCCACTACCACCATGAACGGCAGTGCCCGATGGTTTGTTTAGAATCAGCATGTGATCATCTTCATAAATGATGCACTGTTCCAATTCTGAAACCTTATTGAGTTTCGTGCTTGGCACGTTCTCTTCAACTTTCTCTTCAATGGTAACTGGCGGGATACGAACTAAATCACCAGCTTTTAGTTTGTACTCAGCCTTGATGCGTTTTTTGTTTACGCGGACTTCGCCTTTACGCACGATTCGGTAAATCATGCTTTTCGGGATGTTTTTTAATTGGTTGCGTAAGAAGTTATCAATACGCTGACCAGCCATATCTTCGTCAATATCGACAAATTGGACTTGGGTTCTAATTTCGCTCATTGCGCTATTGTATCACTGTCACTTTTGATAATTGAGATTTTCTTAGGTCTATTCTGAACTAATTTACTCTTAATTCTTGATCATCTACCACCAAATGGTCGCTTAAGTTCTATATTTCTTTGATTCTTCGAACAAAAAAGCACCAAGATTCCTGCAAATTAAAATATCAATTGATAAATTATTTATAGACAGTGAGTTAGAGCTATCAAAACACAAACAAAAACTGTTTTTTTTACAGCATTCCGACAAAGCAGATTGCTGTGTTTACCGACCACTGCTATAGTTCACAGCTGCTATCAACGGTTTGACTAAAATTTAAACAGACAATCGTTCATAAGCAAGTAAATGAGTAGATAACTCAGATTAGACAGTGCTGCAATTGGCGTAAGACACAGTCAACTGAGTCCCCTTATCGCTCTACTCACGTACGCTCATGTTGAGTATTCACCGCCACATCGCGGATCATAGGCTAACTCCCTATGATGACTGACGTGCCCCAGAGCATCCCTCTCCAGCCGGGAGGCTGCACCGATAAAGCCATGGGATCTGGCACCATGAGAAACGAAATAAAGCGATAAGAACAATGATGAAAATAAGAAAAGACAACGAGTATTTCTAAATGAAAAGAATGTTAATTAACGCAACTCAAAAAGAAGAGTTGCGTGTCGCTTTGGTTGACGGCCAGCGACTATTCGATCTAGATATCGAAAGTCCAGGTCACGAGTCAAAGAAAGCGAATATCTACAAAGGACGTATTACCCGTATTGAACCAAGCCTAGAAGCGGCATTCGTTGATTACGGCGCAGAACGTCACGGTTTCCTCCCTCTTAAAGAAATTGCCCGCGAATACTTCCCTGAAGGTTATACATACCAAGGCCGTCCTAGCATTAAAGAAGTGCTAAAAGAAGGCCAAGAAGTAATCGTACAAGTAGAGAAAGAAGAACGTGGTAGCAAAGGTGCTGCGCTGACAACTTTCATCTCTTTGGCAGGTAGTTACTTAGTTCTTATGCCAAACAACCCTCGTGCAGGCGGTATTTCTCGTCGTATCGAAGGTGATGAGCGCACCCAACTAAAAGCAGCATTGAGCACTCTTGAGCTTCCTCAAGGTATGGGTTTAATCGTGCGTACAGCGGGCGTTGGCAAAAGTGCAGAAGAGCTAGAGTGGGACCTAAACGTTCTATTGAATCACTGGGGCGCTATCAAGCAAGCTTCTGATTCAAATGCAGCTCCTTTCCTAATTCACCAAGAAAGTAACGTTATTGTTCGCGCAATTCGTGACTACCTACGTCGTGACATCGGCGAGATTCTAATCGACAGCAACACTATTTTTGAACGTGCTCAAGCGCACATTCAACTAATACGCCCAGATTTCATGAATCGCGTTAAGAAGTACGATGGTGAAGTGCCACTATTCAGTCACTACCAGATTGAAAGCCAGATCGAATCGGCTTTCCAACGTGAAGTTCGCCTTCCATCTGGTGGTTCTATCGTAATCGATCCAACAGAAGCGTTAACTTCTATCGATATCAACTCGGCTCGTGCAACAAAGGGCGGCGATATCGAAGAGACAGCATTGAACACTAACCTAGAAGCTGCCGATGAGATTGCACGTCAATTACGTCTACGTGACCTAGGTGGTCTTGTTGTTATCGACTTTATCGATATGACTCCGGTTCGCCACCAACGCGAAGTTGAAAGCCGCCTACGTGATGCCGTTCGTCTAGATCGTGCTCGTGTACAAATTGGCCGTATTTCTCGCTTTGGTCTTCTAGAGATGTCTCGTCAACGTTTGAGCCCATCACTAGCAGAAGCAAGCCACCACATTTGTCCTCGTTGTACAGGTACTGGTGTTGTTCGTGATAACGAATCTCTAGCACTGTCCGTTCTACGTTTGATTGAAGAAGAAGCTCTGAAAGACAACACAGCGCAAGTACTTGCCGTTGTGCCTGTTCCTATCGCCTCTTACCTTCTGAACGAAAAACGTCGCTCAGTAAACCACATCGAGAAGAACCAAGAAGTTAAGATCACTGTTGTACCTAACTCTGACATGGAAACACCGCACTTTGAGGTTATCCGTGTTCGTGAAGGCGAAGAGTTCGATCTACTTTCTTACCTACTTCCTAAGAAGCTAGATGCTCTGAAAGAAGCAGAAAGCAAAGAACCTGCAGAACAAGCAATTCGCCCTAAGAAGATCGAAGAGCCAGCTCTGAAAGGCTTCGCTGCTCCAGCTCAATCAGCACCAACTCCTGCGCCAGCACCAAAAGCGGCACAAGAAAAGAAAGCTGAACCAGTAGCACAAGAATCTGGCCTAATTGGTCGCTTCTTTAAGGCTATCGGTAGTTTCCTATTTGGCTCTTCAACTCAAGAAGAGAAGCAAGAAGAGAAACAAACTGAAGAGAAGCCTAAGAACAACCGCAATGGCAACCGTCAACGCCGTGACCGTAACGATAATCGCCGCCGTAACCAACGTGGTGAGCGTGGTGACAACCGTAACGATAACCGTGACAACAAACGCCGTCGCAAGCCTGCACGCGATGAGAAGCCTGAAGAGCAGAAAGATGCTGCTCCACAGCAAAATCGTCAACCTCGCAAGCCTAAGCAAGATCGCCGCAACAAGCAGCGTGATGAGCAGAAGCAACGCGAAGAGCAAGCACCATCTAAATTAGCAGAAGAAGGCCTACAGCTAGCGGCAGACGCACAAGCTGGTAAGTCAGATGCGCCTAAGGCTAAGCCTGAAGCGAAAGCAGCTAAGATTAAAGAGCGTCGCCAACGTCGTAAGCTGAACAAGCAAGTTCGTGTTAAAGACCAGCAAGCTCAAGCAGACGCGGCTGAAAACTCTACTAAGGAACAAAAAGCACCATCTGTTTCTAAAGAGCAAGCAGCAGCGAAAAACAAATCAGTAGCGCAAGAGCAGAAAGTTGCAGAGCAAGTTGAAGCAACTCAAGCAAATGGCGAGCAATCTGAACAGGAAGAACCGAAACAACGTCGTAACCGTCGTTCTCCACGTCACCTACGTGCAAGTGGTCAACGTCGTCGTCGCGGTCGTGATCGTCGCCCTAACCCATTCCGCCTGCGTAAAGGTGGTGTAGCTTCTCCAGAGATGGCTATGGGTAAAGTGATGCCTCGCTTCATTCCGAAACCTCACCACAAACAGGCAAAACCTGAAGTGGCTGAAGTAGCAGTTGAAACGCAAACAGTGGTTAATACTCAAGAGCAAAATGTCGCTCAAGAGACAGCACCACAAAGCAGCGTTGTAATGGCTGGCGGTTTTGCATGTCCTGAACTGGCAATGGGTAAAGTGATTATCCGCCGTGAAGAGACTGCAGTAACTCAAGCACCAGTTGTTGAAGCTAAAGTAACTGAAGCTCCTGCTGTTATTGAAGAAGCTCCAGTGGTTGTCGAAGCGAAAGTTGAGGCACCTGTCGTTGAAACTCCAGTAGTTGAAGCACCTGTTGAGTCTGTAAAAGCAGAAGAAGCCGTTGCTGAAGCACCAGCAGTTGAAGCTGAAACGGCTGTCGTTGAACCAGCAAAAGTAGTTGAAGCGCCGAAAGCTGAAGCGAAAGTTGAGAAAGCGCCTGTTGTAAAAGCAGAAACGCCAAAAGCAACGGTTGCGAAGAAGCAAGCGGGCTCACCAATGACTAAAGCTCCTGGTCCTCAAGAGATCAAAGAGATTGAAGTGGTTGCAGCACCGTTCCGCACTGAACGTTTTGTACCAAAAGGTGCAGGTAGTCAGGTAGCGTCAAACAAAGCTGGCGCAGGCATGACTAAGCCAAACTACTAGTGTTTACTACTGAGTAATCATTAGAAAATCGAATCAAAGGCTGCTTATTTAAGCAGCCTTTTTCTTATCTGCTAATCGAATAAAAATTAATAGATATATTACTCAAAATTGGGTTCTACCTTGAACTTAGTCACAATTTTGGGTAGCATTCGCGCACTTATCTTTTCGACACTTAGCTATTGCCGCTCTTTTTCATCACTGTTTAGCTACGCAATACACTCGTGTCGGTAAATCCATTTTAAGCATAGCTGAGCACACATGTTCGAATTCCCACAATTTTCTAAGCACTCTGTAAAGAATGACGTACTGTCAGGCCTTACCGTAGCACTTGCTCTGGTACCTGAAGCTGTAGCATTCGCCTTTGTTGCTGGCGTTGACCCAATGGTTGGTCTCTACGCAGCATTCATCGTAGGTCTTATCACTTCAATCTTCGGTGGCCGCCCAGGCATGATTTCTGGTGCGACAGGCGCGATGGCTGTTGTAATGGTAAGCCTAGTTGCAACTCACGGTGTTCAATACCTATTCGCGGCAATTATGCTAGCTGGCCTTCTGCAAATTGCAGCAGGTGTCTTCAAGCTAGGTAAATTTATCCGCATCGTTCCACACCCAGTAATGATTGGTTTCGTGAACGGCTTGGCTATCGTTATTTTCCTAGCTCAACTTGGTCAATTTAAAGCACCAGATCTAACAGGTGCATTAACTTGGCTACCAAGTGACCAGATGACTCTAATGTTAGGCCTAGTGGCACTAACTATGGCTATCATTTACTTCCTACCAAAACTGACGACAGCAGTACCATCTTCATTGGTTGCTATCGTAACTGTGACGGCATTAGTTGTAGGTCTTGATCTCGAAACTCGTACTGTTGTTGATTTCTTACGCACTATGTCTGGTGACGAAGCAGCAACGCTAGCGGGTTCTCTACCAACCTTCTCTATTCCAGCAGTACCGTTTAACCTAGAAACGCTATACATCATTCTGCCTTACGCAGTGATCCTTGCAGCGATTGGTCTAATCGAATCACTACTGACACTAACAGTACTAGACGAGATGACAAACACTCGTGGTCAATCTAACCGTGAATGTGTTGGTCAAGGTATGGCGAACGTAACGTGTTCAGTATTTGGCGCGATGGGTGGTTGTGCGATGATCGGTCAGTCAATGATCAACGTAAACTCTGGTGGTCGTGGTCGTCTATCGGGCATCGTTGCTGCTGTTGCATTGCTAATGTTCATCCTATTCGGTTCAGCACTTATCGAAATGATCCCGCTAGCGGCGCTAGTTGGTGTGATGTTCATGGTTGTAATTGGTACATTCGAATGGGCAACCTTCAAACTTGCACGTCGTGTACCTAAGCAAGATTTCTTCGTTATCGTTCTTGTTACGGTTGTAACAGTAATGACTGACCTAGCAGTAGCGGTATTTGTAGGTGTAATTGCATCTGCACTGATGTTTGCATGGCAACACGCTAAGCACATCTACGCTGATACTTGCATCAACGAAGCTGGTTCAAAAGAGTACAAAGTAAACGGTCCAATCTTCTTCGGTTCAACAGCAAACTTCCTTGAGTTGTTTGACGCTCATGAAGATCCACAAGATGTTATCGTTGATTTCGCGAACTCTCGTGTAACCGATCACTCTGCTATTGAAGCAATTGATACTATTGCTGAGCGTTATGCTGCACAAGGTAAAACGCTTCACCTTCGTCACCTAAGCCAAGACTGTGTTGCTATGCTGCACAAAGCAGGTAGCTTAGTAGAAGCAAATGTAGCAGAAGACCCAATCTACAAAGTAATGTCTAAGTAATCTTAAACATCACTTTAAGCTAAATATAGAAAGGCCGACATTCAATGTCGGCCTTTTTTATGTTTCGCGTTCAAACGTTCTGCTGCTCTACATCCTCGATATCAAATCGACCTCAATATCGCTTCGCTAGATTCTTCTATTAAATCCAAAACCAGTTCGAACCCATCACCCTCTCCATAATACGGATCAGGAACTTCTTGATACTGCGAGTCACCGAAACTCAAAAACAACGCCAATTTGTATTGCAAGTGTGCCGGACATTGGCTCATTAAATCAGTCAAGTTAGCTCTATCTGCTGCGAGTATTAAGTCAAACTCTTCAAAATCATTTGCGACGACTTTTCTTGAAGTGATGCCTTTAAAGCTATAGCCTCGCTTCTCTCCTGCCGCTTTAGAGCGCGAGTCTGGCGGATTGCCTTGATGGAAACCAATCGTCCCCGCAGAGTCGACTAGAACATCAATATTGAGCTGCTGTGCCTTCTTTCGTAATACCGCCTCACCTGTTGGCGAGCGACAAATATTCCCCATGCAAACCACGAGTATCTTTTTCATCCGTAATCACCTGTTCTTCCGATGGTTTTTGCTATCGTTAAGTTAGGCTATGATAGGCGCAATCACAACTTAAAAGGATTTGTTATGTCGACTGAAGACAACAAAGAACAACGTCATAAAGCAAGACAACAGAAAGTAAAAGAACAAGTCGATGCTCGTGTCGCTGCAGCACAAGAAGTAAAAGGCCTGTTACTGGTCATCACTGGTAATGGCAAAGGCAAATCGACCTCTGGATTTGGCACCATAACTCGTGCAGTAGGCCACGGTAAGAAATGTGCAGTTGCTCAGTTTGTTAAAGGCACTTGGGATAACGGCGAAAAGAATATCCTGCAAAAGCTAGATGTCGAGTTCCAAGTAATGGGTACTGGTTTCACGTGGGAAACACAAAATAAAGCGCAAGATATAGAAGCGGCACAACGCGTATGGAAAGAGTGTAAACGCATGCTGGCTGACGAGTCGATTGATGTGATTCTGTTTGATGAGCTAACTTACATGGTGAGCTACGGCTACATTGAGCTAGATGAAGTCGTTGAATCGCTTAACAACCGTCCGAAGATGCAATCAGTGATCATTACAGGCCGTGGTGCACACCGCACACTAACTGAAATGGCAGACACCGTATCAGAGGTACGTAATGTGAAACACGCATTTGAATCTGGTGTTAAAGCGCTACAAGGCGTTGACTGGTAATCACCTTCAACCAGAGCTCCCCGACTCGCTCATTCTTCCCTCTCGAGGATAACGACCACTAGGCCGTTATGCCCTTGAACAAAGGATAACTGCCTATAGTCGTTCCCTAGAGGGGGGGACGAGTGTCATAGGGAATCTCTCTTGAATATTACCGATGCAAAAACAAAAAGCGCCATTCCTACAATAGGAATGGCGCTTTGTTTATAGACGAGTAATCGTTAATTAAAGAAACCTTTCAATAAACCGTCTACGGCCTCTTTGGTCTTCTCATCTTTAATCTTATCCGTTAGCTTGTTAACACCACGGTCGATCTCTTTCTGTGCTTTTTGCTTTAACACATCATCAAAAACGAGAGCGAATTTCGGGTCAGCCCATTGGCCAGTCACCTTGATTGGGATCGTGACATCTTTCAGATCATCAATCCCCTTACCGCCCTGACCTTCTAATGTGCCAACAATCGATGTTCTTACTAAGAAGTCTACCGTTTCATTAATGAAGTTAGCTTTGCCTTGGCCTGTAACGCGCAGTAGTGGTGATTGTGCCGACAAGTCATTGGTTGAAACCCAACCTTTATCAACCTTAAGCGTCGCTTTCATCGCACTAAAGTCAGTCTTTTTAGCTTCATTTGTGCTTTCAACTTTTTCGCCTTTGATTTTCGCGTAATTCTCACGAATCAGTTGGGCAACGTTGATGCCGTTAACCGCACCATCTTCAAAGTTGATTGCGATAGTACCAACTAGGTTCTTTTTGATTCCTGTTGGTGTAAGGCTCTTACCTTTCACATTCACATCGATATTACCTGTACCTTCAAGCATATCGTTACCAGCAACATCAACCAATAATGGCTGAACTTTCACACCTTTAATTCTCTTCTTAGCAGTGTAAGTCGCCGGTGTTTTACGAGCGTCTAGTTTCGCTGTCGCAGAGATAGAACCTTGGTAAAGGTTTGATGTGAATGAAGTCAATTCAGCAACACCGCGGTTAACAGAGAATGCCGTTTTAACATTCTGCATTTTCGCATTGTTTGCTTTGAACTTATCGATAGTGATATCACCTTTCACATCGAGCGTTTTAAGAGCAGATAGATCAGGTTCAACTTCTTTCGCTGGTGCAGAGCTGCCTGACTTTGACGTTGAGCCACCAGCAGAACCAGAAGGCGCCGTGCTCGCGGTTTCTGTTGAATTACCTAATCCTAGGAACTCGTCTAAATCAATGTTCGGGCTATGTAGCGAGAAGCGAACCTTTGGTATGTCTGACAGAGTAACGTCGGCCTTACCGTCTAATGCGATAGAGTTAGCTTGTAGCTTCTCTAGCACAAAGCTCAAATGGCTCTTCGTTAAATCAAAGCTAAGATCAGACAACATATCAACTTTCATTGGTGATTGAGGAAGCGTGTCACCCTTGAACGTAGAGTCTAACGTTAACTTGTTCAGTGTCACTTTTGAAATGGCTTTATCAACCGTTAGCTCACCACCACCTTTCAGATCTAAATCTAGACCAGCAGCTTTACCAACCACAGCGTAAGTCAGTTGGTTAACCTTATCGAACTCAAACGTATCTAAACCAATCTTTGCCGAGTCAATTGACGTCGCTGGGTCATTAAACTTAGCGTTTAGGTCGATATTACGTAGCGCGTAGCTTGCAAAGCCTTCAGCCAATTTGAACTCTGCGCTACCGTTAGCTGAGAATTTTTGTTGGTTGTTCTCACCAGACGCAGCGAAAGTTGCCGTAGTCCATGTATCTACTGCGAACTCAGATAGGTTCAAAGACACATCGTAAAGCTTAGTGAAAGAACCGGCTTGCTTGTCATCCATTTCAAATAGAGCATTTGAAATCGTCACACCCGCTAGGTTTATCGTCCAGCCAGATGCCTCTGCTGCACTTTGCTCTTGTGGCGCTTGCCCAGGCTCAGACGTTGTCTCAGCAGCTGGTGCCGACGCTTCAGAAGCAGAAGCTTGCGTCAGCGCATCAATATTTTTACGGCCATCTTTAAGCGTTTCTAAGTAGAATTCTGCACCATCTAGAGTGATATTACCGATCTCTAGTTGGTTGCTAAATAGCGGAGTAACCGAAACGTCAACGCCAACCGTATCAACCTTAAATAGATTCGGTTGCGTAAAACCTTCTGGGTTGCGTAATTCAGTTTGACCAAGTTCGAAGCCAATAGATGGGAAGAATTGCCAGCTGATATCACCCTCGATCACTAGCTCAAGGCCGGTGTGCTTCTGGGCTTGTTCGACAATTAATGGCTTAAATTGGTTGGGATTCACTAACAGTACTAGTGCCAAAATTGCTGCAACAACAATAAACACTGGCACAGCTATGAAAATGAGTAGTTTCTTCATCCGCATATTCCTTGCTTAGATTCCAAAAGAAAGTGGCACTATAAAAGTGCCACTGATTCGGTAAAAAATAAAGCTAAGTGAGTCACTTAGGCAAAACTTTTATTCGATTAAGACTTCAACAACTTCGCAATGTGCGCTTTCAGTACATCAATCGCGATACGGTTTTTACCACCACGAGGAACGATGATGTCTGCATGTTGTTTTGAAGGCTCGATAAACTGCATGAACATTGGACGTACTGTTTCTTGGTATTGCTTTAGTACTGTATCCATTGTACGACCACGCTCTTCAACGTCGCGTTTAACACGGCGTAGTAGACAGATGTCTAGAGGTGTATCCATGAACACACTTGCGTGCATTAGGTTACGAAGACGTGGGTCTGTTAATAGCAGAATACCTTCTAAAATGATCACTTTCTTAGGAGTAAGTGTAGTCGTTTCAGAAGTACGTGTATGTTCTGTGTAGCTGTACTCAGGTACTTCTACAGCGTTGCCGCTCATCAGCTGCTGTAAATGCTCACATAACAGATCATGGTCCAGTGCATTTGGGTGATCGTAGTTAGTTTTAACACGCTCTTCCATACTCAAGTGGCTTTGGTCGCTGTAATAGCAATCTTCCGTGATAACACCAATTTGATGGTCGCCTACTTTTTCGCGCAGCTCATTATAAATCGTACTAGCAATCAGACTTTTTCCTGAAGCTGAAGCGCCAGCGATACCTACGATGACACATTGATTATTATCAGACATTATTTTGCACCCGATATGGTTTGGTGGTGGGAATAGATAAACCGCCTGATTATAGGGGCTAAAGCACTGAGATTCTAGTCGCCATTTTAGCAAATTGCAGTCAAATTGATGATCTCAATACATTTACTTAAGATAATCGTTTGCTTTTAAAAAACTTGCCTACAACTGTTTGCACAGACTGAATGATCGGCTCGCCGAAAACCAATAACTATTTATCTAATCCATCATTATTTATACAGTGTGAGAGCAAACCTAACTATTCGACCATAGAAAAGTTGATCGCTTCTGGTCGCGCTTTACCCGTCCAAAACATTTTAGCCGCGACATTTTCAGCAAGCTCTAGGTAATGGTGTGTGTGCTCGCTGTCTGGGCGACGCACTACCGTAGGGCAACCCGCATCGATGTCTTCGCGAACATCAATATGCAGTGGGATTTGCGCTAAGATATCGAGGTAGAACTCTTCAGACATAGCCTCTGCACCACCAGCGCCAAAGATATGTTCTTTCTCACCACAGTGACTACATATATGGTAGCTCATGTTTTCAACTAAGCCTGCTACAGGCACACTCACTTTATCGAACATCGCGACACCTTTGCGTGCGTCTGCCAATGCTAGATCTTGAGGAGTAGTCACAACAACCGCACCAGTTACTGGGATTTGTTGAGATAGAGTTAACTGGATATCACCCGTGCCCGGTGGCATATCAATTACAAGGTAATCCAGCTCTGGCCATACCGTTTCATTCACAAGCTGACCGAGTGCTTTTGCCGCCATCGGGCCACGCCAAATAGCGGCGTCATCTTTCGATACAAGGTAACCAATTGAATGAGTGAAAATACCGTGTGCTTCGATTGGCATCATCCACTTATTATTTTGCACTTCTGGCTTCGCATCTAACTGCCCTAACATCATAGGAACCGATGGGCCATAGATGTCCGCATCCAATAAACCGACTTTTGAGCCTGACTTAGATAAAGCCAGCGCAAGGTTAACTGAAGTCGTTGATTTACCCACCCCGCCCTTGGCAGAAGTGACGGCAATAATATTCTTCACGCCTTTCAGCGGTGTTGAGACCGTCGTTTCAAGTGCCGACGGCTTGACCTTCACTTCAAATTGAAAAGCACTCACAAGCTTTTGTTCAATCTGAGCGTTAATCCAATTTTCCAGGTCAACAGCAAGCTGATTCGCTGCGAAAGGCAAAGTAATAACAAACGATCCACGAGGATCAACAGAGACAATGTTTTGGTGTAGCGCCCACTCTGGGATGAGGATTGGTGATTCAAACTCATTCAACCATGAACAGAAATCTTGCTTCGAAGTAAAGTTACGCATTGGGGCTCCTTTTTTTATTTATGCTATCACCCACGAGATGAAGACTGAACCCCTAAAAAACTAGGGGAATCCTTTGTCTGATACCTTGGCGTATCACACGTTATAAAGTAGTATTACCAATCAAATTTATACCTATCAAAAAAGCGAATTATTAAGTATGGCAACTGATCCAAGACAACTTTTGGTAACTTGTGCGCTTCCGTACGCTAACGGCTCTATTCACCTTGGCCATATGCTTGAGCATATCCAAGCTGATATCTGGGTTCGATACCAGCGTCTGCGTGGCAACACTGTAAACTTCATCTGTGCTGACGATGCTCACGGCACGCCAATTATGCTTAAAGCTCAACAGATGGGTATCACGCCAGAAGAGATGATCGCTGCTGTTAGTGAAGAGCACCAAAAAGACTTCGCTGGCTTTGATATCAGCTTTGATAACTACCACAGCACGCACAGCGAAGAGAACCGTGAACTGGCTTCTCACATCTACCTAGAACTTAAAAAGAACGGCTTCATTTCAAGCCGCACTATTTCTCAGCTTTTCGACCCTGAGAAAGAGATGTTCCTACCGGACCGTTTCGTAAAAGGTACTTGTCCTAAGTGTAAGTCAGAAGACCAGTACGGTGATAACTGTGATAACTGTGGTGAGACATATAGCCCAACTGAGCTAATCGAACCTAAATCTGCGGTTTCTGGCGCAACTCCAGTAATGAAAGACTCTGAGCACTTCTTCTTCGACCTACCTCAGTTCGAAAGCATGCTAAAAGAGTGGACACGTTCTGGCTCACTGCAAGCTGAAACAGCAAACAAAATGCAAGAGTGGTTCGAGTCTGGTCTACAACAGTGGGACATCTCTCGTGATGCACCATACTTTGGCTTCGAAATCCCAGGCGAAAAAGACAAGTTCTTCTACGTATGGCTAGATGCACCAATCGGCTACATGGGCTCTTTCAAGAACCTATGTGACAAGCGAGACGATCTAGACTTTAACGAATACTGGAAGAAAGACAGCACCGCTGAACTTTACCACTTCATCGGTAAAGACATCGTTTACTTCCACAGCCTATTCTGGCCTGCAATGCTAGAAGGTTCTGGTTTCCGTAAGCCAAACAACGTATTCGTACACGGCTACGTAACAGTAAACGGCGCTAAGATGTCTAAGTCTAAAGGCACATTCATCAAAGCAAGCACATACCTAGACCACCTAGACCCTGAGTGTCTACGTTACTACTACGCTGCGAAACTAAACAGCCGTATCGACGACCTTGACCTTAACCTTGAAGACTTCACTCAACGTGTAAACGCTGACGTAGTAAACAAGATTGTTAACCTAGCTTCTCGCAACGCAGGTTTCATCACTAAGCGCTTCGAAGGCAAGCTATCTGCTGAATTTGCAGAGCCAGAGCTATACAACGAATTCGTTGCAGCTGCTGAGCGTATCGGTGAGCTATACGAAACTCGTGAATTCAGCCGTGCTATCCGTGAGATCACTGCACTAGCAGATAAAGCGAACCAGTACATCGACGAAAAAGCACCTTGGGTTCTTGCAAAAGAAGAAGGTAAAGAGAAAGAGCTTCAAGAAGTTTCTTCGGTAGGTATCAACCTATTCCGCGTACTAATGGCTTACCTGAAACCAGTAATGCCAGAACTTGCAGCTCGTACGGAAGCTTTCCTAAACGAAGAGCTAACGTGGGAAGGCGTTGCTACTCCACTAACTGATCACGAGATCACTAAGTTCAAAGCGCTATTTAGCCGTATTGATCCTAAGAAAGTGGAAGCGATGATTGAGTCTTCTAAAGAAGACGCAGCAGCAGAAATGGCAGCTAAAGAGAAAGCGGAAGCTGAGAAAGAAAAAGCAAGCCAAACTGAGCTAGATAAAGAACCAATCGCTGAAGAGATTGAATTTGACGCATTCGCAGCCGTTGATATGCGTATTGCTCGTATCATCTCTTGTGAAGAAGTGCCAAAAGCGAACAAGCTACTGAAGTTCCAACTGGACATCGGTGGTGAGACTCGCCAAGTATTCTCTGGCATCAAGTCAGCATACAAACCTGAAGAGCTAGAAGGCAAGCTAACTGTTATGGTTGCAAACCTAAAGCCTCGTAAGATGAAGTTTGGTATGTCTGAAGGCATGATCCTAGCAGCGGGCCCTGGCGGCAGCGACCTATGGATTCTTGAGCCACACGAAGGTGCTCAACCTGGTATGCGTGTAATGTAATTCTGACCTCTGTCAGATAGAGCATTCACTGCCAAATCCCTGATGTAGCTTAACTTGAAAGAGTTAATAAACATCGGGGATTTTTTATATCTACCGAAAACCGGCGTTCTCTGTTAGAGTCGCCGTCAACTATGCTAAGTAAAGTATCACAAGGTTAACGACAGCAATGCGCAGTTTGAAGCCACTTTACTCTCTAAACCTTTTTAGGACACCTCTGTGACTAACAACGAAATCTTGCGTCGTATTCAACACGCACTAAACCTTAAGAACGCACAAATCATCAAAGCCATTGAACAAGCGGATGTGACTGTTGCCCACGACCAAGTGATTAACTGGCTAAAAGCGGATAACGATAAGTCATGCTCTAAGATGAAAGACAAAGAGTTAGCGGTATTCCTAAATGGTTTCATCAACCTTAAGCGCGGTAAAAAAGAAGGGGCTCAGCCAAAGCCTGAAGTTGCACTTACCAACAACATGATTTTCATGAAGCTACGTATTGCGTTGAACATGAAAGCAGAAGACGTGCTCGATGTATTAGAAGTGGTAGGTATCAGCCTAAGTAAATACGAAATTGGTGCCTACTTCCGCAAGCCTGAAAACAAAAACTACAAAGTATGTGAAGACCAATTGCTTTGTGATTTCCTAAATGGTGTTCAGTTTACTAACCGCCCAGACTCAGAAGAGTTCGCAGGTTAACTACTAGGGCGTGTTGACCTTTCGAGCTGGTTTTTGCAGCGAGTTGCTGGGTATTTATACAAGGCAGAGGCTTTGACGTGTAGCTAGCCTACATGAGAAGCCGATAACGCAGTAGAAATGACCAGCAAACGCTGCCCGAAGGGTTCGGCTAAAAGAGTTTTACTCTTTGTTGAGGGGGATTTGCTTAGAATGACTAGGCTACTTCCCCCTCGCCGCGATTAAAACGCTTTTATCTCGAACAAAATTTAACCACGAAAGATCAACACGCCCTAATCTACTAGCAAATTAGCCAAACTCTTTATAAATAAAAAGCGGCGAGATAATTGAATTATCTCGCCGCTTTTCTTTGTTGTTACTTTAGAGACTGCCTGGGTTAATCAAAAAGATTAGCTATCGTCTTCCGTAAAGTTCGTTGGTAACGTCGTTTTCATTTCGTTCCAGATCTGTGCACTTGCGATACCATAATTACGAATAACCAAAGGCAAGTTTTCACGTTGACCGCTCTCACAGATAACAAACAGTTCTTTATAGAACTCCATCGCTAGGCGACGCGCTTCTGGGTTAGAGAAGTAGTAGCTACCAATACGATCGTAAAGCTTACGTACGCCATTAAAGATCAGACCGTAAATTTGGTTACCTGAATGGAACGCTAAGCGTTGGAACAGCATGTAGTCGTAAAAGTTAAACGTCTTAGCAATTAAGATCGTCTGACGTTTTGCTTCGTCTTTCTCTGTATCTTCTTTAACGGCTTGCTTGATCTTGTCTGCATACGGAGACGATTCTAGGAAATCATCCCATGTAGGTGCCGCAAGTAGCGCTTCACACGATTCAATCACATTGCTGATTGTGCGCTCTGAAGCTTCTTTATTTGCTTTAAATGCGTAACGCATAAAAATAGGGCTGATGTTAGTACGAGCTGCTAGTAGGTCTTCTACCATTTTGCTTGCGTTATCCACGTCCAACGTCATTAACGTATCAAGAATATGAAGACCAGAGGTTTCCATAAACTGGTTAACTTTAGTTGGTTTACCGTGTTGGATAGTTAACCAACCATCACGAGCAAGACGCTGCAGTACTTCACGAAGCGTAGTACGTGTAACACCAATCAGTTCAGAAAGCTCACGCTCTGCTGGCAGGATAGAACCTGGAGGGAAACGGCCATTCCAAATACTTTCAATGATATACTTCTCTGCAAATCCTGCCGGGCTCTTCGCCTTAATGACCATCTACACTTCAATCCAATTAAATTATTTTCTTCTAATTTACTCATCATACCACTAGTAAAGGCGAGCGGAAACACCCTCAAAAATTTTACTCACCTCAAACACCAATAGAGTTAAAGCTCTAAAGTTCACCTCATGTTTCCACCTAAGATTTGCAAAGCAAGCCTCTATAAACCACTATTTAAACAAAGTTTTAACACAATAAATTCGCTTTAAAATCAACGACATTGGTCATATTTTAGAAGCCATCAAATTGCAATATTAAGTTGTAATAATCATATATAAACCGTCTTTATTCTGTAAATTTCAATCATTTCGCTGAAATATTGATTCTAGTCGGTTTTTATCACATTTTAAGTGGTATGCTTCCGCTACTTTGATCGCGTTTCTCACACAAAAAAGAGGTATTTTAGGTGCTACAGGGCTTTTCCTGTTGACTAAATGTTATCTAAGAGTAGAGTTGCGCTCAAAAATAAGCAGTGCTTGAGTTTCTAAGGGAGTGACTTGGCAAGACCACAGAACGTTACATGGAATGTAGTTTTTCTAAGTCACTGTTAGTTATAGTTTTTAACACTTTCTATAGCTCGATTCTCAAAATGTTGTATTGCTTGTCTATTCATAATCAACATAAAAGAGTATTAACATGCCGATGTCTCTCGGAAACGCTTTTATCAAGAATTTCCTTGGTAAAGCTCCTGATTGGTATAAACTTGCCATCATTTCCTTTTTAATCATCAACCCGTTTGTTTTCTTCCTAGTTGACCCATTTGTAGCGGGCTGGCTATTAGTGGTTGAGTTTATTTTCACCCTAGCTATGGCTCTCAAATGCTACCCTCTTCAACCGGGTGGTTTACTGGCAATTCAAGCCGTTGCAATTGGCATGACCAAACCTGAAATGGTTTATCATGAGCTTCAAGCAAACCTTCCAGTATTACTCTTATTAGTATTCATGGTTGCTGGCATTTACTTCATGAAAGAACTTCTCTTGTTCATTTTCACGAAGATACTGCTCGGCATTCGTTCTAAAATCATGCTTTCTGTTGCGTTTTGTGTGGCAGCTGCATTCCTATCTGCTTTCCTAGATGCACTGACTGTAATCGCAGTTGTAATCAGCGTGGCAGTGGGTTTCTACTCGATTTACCACAAAGTAGCATCAGGCAAAGGCTCTAACTCTGCACACGACCACACTCACGATGAAGAAATCTCTGAGCTAACTCGTGAAGACTTAGAAGACTACCGTGCTTTCTTACGTTCACTACTGATGCACGCTGGTGTGGGTACCGCGCTAGGTGGTGTAATGACTATGGTAGGTGAACCACAGAACTTAGTTATCGCGAAACAAGCAGGCTGGGAGTTCGGTGAGTTCATTATTCGTATGCTTCCAGTAACACTGCCTGTTTTCTTCTGCGGCATTCTAACCTGTGCTCTTGTAGAAAAATTCAAAGTATTTGGTTACGGCGCAAAACTGCCAAACAACGTTCGTCAGATCCTTGTCGAGTTCGATAACACACAAAAAGCGAGCCGTACTAAGCAAGACGTGGCAAAACTTTGGGTTCAAAGTGCTATCGCAGTATGGCTAATTGTAGGCTTAGCACTTCACGTTGCTGAAGTTGGTTTGATTGGTCTATCAGTTATCATTTTAGCGACTGCGTTTACTGGTGTAATCGAAGAACACTCTATGGGTAAAGCGTTCGAAGAAGCGCTGCCGTTTACCGCGCTTCTTGCTGTTTTCTTCGCTGTCGTTGCAGTAATCATCGACCAAGCACTATTTAAGCCAGTAATCGATGCGGTACTTCACGTTGAAGATAAAGGCGCACAACTTGCCCTCTTCTATGTGGCTAACGGTATTCTATCGATGGTTTCAGATAACGTATTCGTAGGTACGGTTTACATCAACGAAGTGAAAACTGCATTGGTTGAAGGCATTATCACTCGTGACCAGTTCGACCTGCTTGCTGTTGCTATCAACACTGGTACTAACCTACCTTCAGTTGCAACACCAAACGGCCAAGCTGCATTCCTATTCCTATTGACGTCAGCACTTGCTCCGTTAATTCGACTGTCTTACGGCCGTATGGTAATCATGGCACTGCCATACACTATCGTACTGGCATTGGTTGGTCTTGCAGGCATCGTTTACTTTGTTGAACCGATGACAGCATGGTTCTATGACGCTGGCTGGATCATTCAGCGTACAGGTGAAGCGGTTGCTCCAGTGATATCTGGTGGTCACTAAGCTACACACTGTGTCGCAAAGCACAAAATGTGTAACTCACTAATCAAAAATATTAGTTGATTAGGAAACTTATCCAAGATAAAAAGCTCTGAGTATTCAGGGCTTTTTTATTTTTTAGACGGGATTTAATTCGTGAACTTTTTTGTAATGCTCAAAGACTTCTCTAAGGGACGTTTATCTTGGCTTTTACTGCTGGCTTTTGTTGTATTTTTTGAGGCGTGTGCCCTTTTCTTCCAGCATGTCATGATGCTTGGCCCTTGTGTCATGTGTATCTATGAGCGTGTAGCAATGCTTGCTATTGGTGTCGCAGCAATCATAGGTGCCATTACCCCTAACAACCCTGTATCTCGCTGGCTTGGCCTCGCTGGTTGGGGGTTTGGTGCATACAAAGGTTTAACGCTGGCTTTGGAGCACGTTGATTACCAGTTCAATCCGTCTCCATTTGCGACCTGTGACTTATTCGTAACCTTCCCTAGCTGGGCACCGTTAAACCAATGGGCTCCGTGGATGTTTGAAGCCTACGGCGACTGCAGTAAGGTCGTGTGGCAGTTCTTGTCGCTTTCTATGCCGCAATGGCTTGTCATTATTTTTGCAGGCAACTTAGTAGCGTTCGGTTTCGTGGTAATTTCTCAATTCGTTAAATCCAAGAACAACTAGTCACTCACGACTAATCACTCACGCTTTACAAAAACTAAAAAGTCGACCTTAGGGTCGACTTTTTGTTATCAGGTCTTTCTTACTCTTCAAAACGCAGAAAGCGATTAACTGTTCTTACCACAACATTGCTTGAACTTTTTACCGCTTTCACACGGACAAGCATCGTTACGACCGATATCTTTAAATGGATTCACGCTCTGAGGCTTATTACCCAGCATCGCTTCATCAGCAGCTAATGCGACTTCAGAAATCATTAAGTCCACTTGACCAACAAGATCAGCAAGTGCCGGCGGGTTCTCTAGTCCAGCCGCAATCATTTGCTGCTGAGTCTGCTCTTCATCAATCGCAAGCATCAATGTCGTCAGCAAAGCTTGTAGCATGCGTAGTGTGCCATCTGCGACACTCACGGTTTGCCATTGCTCTTCAACGGTTGGCCATACCATCATGAAGCCTTCTGCGAAATCAGCGAACTGCTCGGTAAAGTCACCTTCAGAAAGTACATCTGTCAGTAAGTATTCACTACGCTGAATAAGATTGTGTTGGCGATTGATCTGTTCTGTCACGATTGCCACAAGCGCTTCACCTGCTTCTGGAGCAATGATCGCAAGCCACGCTTCAGGCTCTAGCGGCTTAGTGGCTAGGTTAGAAGCAAGAATTGCCCCTTCAAGAAACTGAGGGGTAATGTCTGTAATTGATTCTGGTAGGCTTAATAATTGATATGTCATGAAAGCTCTGGATATTGGGGCATTTTCACTATTATAACGTCATCCCCGTTAAGATGTCGCCAACCACTTCCCTCAGCTTTCTAACCGACAACCATACGCAAACCATTGCTATTAAAATATTGGCGATATTTCACTTATTTCGCTTTGATAATCAGAGTCTTGGGTGTAAAAAGCCACTATAAACATTTAGTTACATTTAGGCTTGGTCAACATGAAATCAAAATCCCAAGGTTTTACATTACTCGAACTTGTCGTTGTGATTGTTATTCTCGGTATATTGGCAGTGACCGCTGCACCTAGGTTTCTTGGTGTTCAGAGAGACGCTCATGAAGCATTAGCACAAGGCGCATTTGCTGCGTTCAGAAACAGCATTGATATGTACCATTCTCAATGGCTTGTTGATGGAGAGCCAAATTTTGATCAAGTGGTGAATTACGGTCAAGGTGACATTTATCCTTCTTCTTCAGGATTTCCATTCGCCGTTGGTGATGCTCCAGTCAGCGCTGGTGTAGGATTATCTGGTGACGACTGTGTTGAGCTTTGGAATGCACTAATGACTACTGACCTAACAATAAGAGCCCATGGAAGTTCCGTTTTTCCATCTGAGGAGAATATCGTCAGCTGGTATACTGCAGATCCAAGCTGCTATTACTATTACACGAGTGGTTTTTCATTTGGCGAAGATATCCCTAGACTCAACTACTTCCCACTAACCGGAGAAGTAACCATTACTGCAGATAGTCCGAGCTCATAGTGACAATCCTGTAAGCACACCGTACAATCACGCCTCTTTATTTTCAGGACAGAGATGTTTCGGTAGATCAGCATGCGAGTAATACTTGGCCCTATGGAGGGCGTTCTAGACCACCTAATGCGTGAAATTCTCACAGAGCTCAATGATTACGATCTCTGCGTAACCGAATTCGTGCGTGTTACTGATCAACTATTACCACCGCATGTATTCCATCGCTTGTGTCCTGAGCTCCACCAAGGCTCTCAAACTATGGCGGGCGTTCCTGTCCATGTGCAGTTACTTGGTCAACACCCGAAATGGATGGCAGAAAATGCAATTCAAGCTGCGAGCCTTGGTGCCAAAGGTATCGATCTAAACTTCGGTTGCCCAGCAAAAGCAGTAAATAAGAGTAACGGTGGCGCATCATTACTGAAAGAGCCCGAGCTTATCTACCAAGTTGTTAAAGCGACCCGAGAAGCTGTCCCTGAGCACATTCCGGTTTCAGCTAAGATTCGTTTAGGTTGGGAACACCCAGATGAGTGCTTTGAGATTGTCGATGCGATTGAACAAGCCAAAGCGGACGAGCTAACAGTCCATGCAAGAACCAAAACCGGTGGCTACAAGGCAAGTGAAGTCAAGTGGGATTACATTAATCAGATCCGCCAGAAGACATCGCTACCTTTGATCGCGAATGGCGAAATATGGAATTACCAAGACGGGCAAGATTGCATTAAAACGACGGGGGTCGACTCGGTCATGGTGTGCCGCGGTGCTTTCAACGTTCCAAACCTTGGTAACGTGGTTAAGCACAACCACCAGCCGATGCCATGGATAGAGGTTATTGCTCTGCTATTACGCTATTCAGAGTTCGAAATTGAGGGCGATAAAGGTTTGTACTATCCAAACCGGGTAAAACAGTGGTTTGTGTATCTGCGCAAGGAGTATCCAGAAGCGGAAGAACTGTTTCGAGAAATCAGAACCTACAAAAAAGCGGCACCTATCGTCGAGCAGATCAAGTGCTACCAAGAACTGTACAATCAGCCAGCTTAGATATCTGGCTGTTCAAGCATACAGACTAAACAACGTGGCTAGAATTCGATACGGTCTTTACCGGTCGTTTTAGCCACGTAAAGCTTCTCATCAGCAAACTTAAATATCTCTTCAAAGTTAAGCTTGCTCTGCTCCGTCTCTACAATGCACACACCACCAGATACTGTAAATCCATTCGGAATAACATCTGTTGAGTTGACGCAAATCGCTGTTTTTACTCGATCGAGTGTTCGCATCAAAGTCTCACGGTCATCCCCTTTCAGGTAGACCACAAACTCTTCTCCGCCAAACCGAGCGGCTACATCACTGCTGCGAATACTGCTGTTGATCTGGCGTGACATATAACGAATCACATCATCGCCTTTATCATGACCGTAGGTATCGTTAATGGACTTGAAGTCATCAATATCAAAAACCGTTAAAGCAAACAGCTGATCATGTTCAACTCGTCGCCAAAACGCCTCTAGTCCACGTCGATTAAGCAACCCTGTCATTGGGTCTTTCGCCGCAAGATCTTTAAAGTAGCCGCGCTCGATGTTGGAATTGACATAAAAGAAAATGGTTACAGAGAACAGATACACAATAATCGCGACAATAAGGCTATCTTTCTCATAAACGAAAAAGTGCTCTATCTCCTTTGCTAAATCCAGCTCGTAATACATCGCGTGGTGGGACGCAACACCGTCGAGATTAACCTCATGATAGAAAGCTGCATTATCAATCGGCATAGTGCGTGTAGTGTCTATGATGTCGATCCGACCTGCCAAGTGCTCATTGGAGTTTGCAAGCAATCTGCTGGTATTAATATCTACTGACAGCATTCCTTGGTGAACGCCCTTATGGAATACCGGAATGGTCATACTAATCGTTCGATTGAGTGATTCAAAACGAAAACCCGGACCTGACAGAGTCAGTTGGTCAGGGTTGTTTGCCGTTTTCTGCCAATAAGGGCGGCTCTTTATCGTTGAAAGCAGCTCTTTGCTTATCCTCTTAGCAAAATCTTCCGGCGAAGAAATCACATATCCGCGCGTATCAATGAAGTGTACGCCGTCATGGTACTCATCAAGCTGGGATAGAAACGATAGAATCGGGGCGAGAGCAATCTTTTCTGATGCACTTTTGTAGCTACTGCTGGTTTCGGAGCAAAGGGATTCTTCACCAACTAGCATGTAGTCGATGTCGACAGAAGGAATATCAGAGGTTTTGCCATCCGCGAGCAGTAACACATCAATCGGCCAGATTTGGCAGAGCCCGTTTACCACTTGCTTATTGTGATCAAGAAATAGAGGGTTTCCTGATTTGTAGTAGTTAGAGAAACTGTAGTCTAGCGCCGTTACCACTTTGGTGGTTCTTTTGAAAACATCCTCAATGCGATGAAACTCGCTGTCGATGTCTTTTTTAACCGAGTCAAAATGGTTCTTTCCTATTAAGCCAAGCAACATTGCCGCGATCACGGCTGGAAACCCGAAGACAAAGGTAAGGCTAAAATGCCTGTTTACTTTCATATAATGTGCTCTTAGCGCTCAGCTATTTTCATTTACCCCGTTAATATTATGACATTAATCACCATTTCGCTCGACGTAAAATAATGTAAATTGATATTACCCGCACAAGCAACGTTCAAATAACTACTTATAAATTAATAAAATAGACTCACCATCATACTTAAAGTGGTCTAATGCAGTAGCTCGAAAGCAATTAAAGCCCTATTAATAATGTGACTTATATTCGGCGAGGTTGATCCATTGAAAGTGAGACTAGCGACTTACAATAGCTCGTTCAATAATTGAGTTTGGTACCGTTACCCCCAACTCACGTGCAGCCTCTAAGTTCACCACCAATTGCGAACTCTGAGCCGTCTTTACACTCAACTTGCCAGGCTTTTGTCCATTCAAAATCGCGGCAACATAATCAGCGGTTTGTACGCCAACGTCGTAATAATCAAGGCCTAAACCTGCTATAGCTCCCTTGCCAACATAAGACGTCGCACCCGCCACTACCGGAGTGCCCTCTTGGTTTGCCACTTCAATAAGGCCTTCCACTCCACTAGCCACCGTATTGTCGGTCAGCGCGTAGATAACGTCAGATCGCTTTGCCAATGATTGAGCTTTTGATTCCACATCGTCGATGGTTAACGCTTTTTCAGTGTGGAGCTCATAGCCAAAGTCACGGCTGGCCTTTTTCAATAAAGCAACTAAGGCGACGGCGTTCGATTCTGCTGGGTTATAAACCACACCGATGGAGTTAGCCTCTGGCAGCAACTCTTTGATCAATGAGACATGCTGAACAATCGGAGATAGATCAGAAAGACCAGTTACATTTCGCCCTAGTTTTTCAAGTTGTTTGACAAGCCTTGCACCGATCGGATCTGTGACGGCCGTAAACACAATAGGAATAGAGCGAGTTGCTGAAACCAACGCCTGTGAGCTTGGCGTCGCGATACCAACCAACACATGAGGATTCTCACTGACGAGCTCTCTAGCTATCTTCGCCGCCTGCGCTGGATTTCCATCGGCCATTTCGTAAGAAAACTCGAGGTTTTTCACAGGTTCATAGCCTTTTGCTCTTAACCCTTCGAGTAGCCCCATACGTGTCGCATTCAAGTCAGGATGATCAACAACTTATGAAACCGACACTTTCGCGATATTGGCCATCGCACTGCCAGCCCAAAGCAACAGTGAATAACTCAGCACTGCCGTTAATACTTTATTTACTGCACCCATTAACACTCCCTGAATCAAGCTTCCATTGTTATTGCTCGTTCAAAGAGAACAACATCAAATCACTATTGATAGTATTACCAGTAACAATTGATAAGTTGAAGTGATATTTAACAAAAACACAACAAAGCTCGAATTATGCGAGAAAAGCTAGGTTTGCTCTGGGATAAGATAAGAAACGGGATGAGTAAGATATACAAGGGTTAGAGCTGAGAGCAACCGAGTGAGTGGAATATCGTTACTCTCAGGCCTATAGGGAGGTGTGAGGTGTTTTTTAGAACCAGCGCTCCATTGCCGACTTGTCTAACTGTCGGAAAGCGCGATTAAGGATAATAGCGAGCTCTTTATAACGAGGACGCGCCTTCATTGGCTCTAATGCAAAACCTGTTTCGGTGATCTTTTCGTGTAGTTCACGGTACCAAGACACCAAAGCCGGCGGAAGCTGCGTGTTTGAGCGGTTACCTAACCACCACATGCCTTGAAGTGGCAAGCTAATAGCGAACAAAGCCATGACCACAGCTTGTGGCATTGCTTGGTAATTATTGAAAACCATTTGCGTAAGAACACTGATAGCAGCGATCGCAGGCATCACCTTAACACCAAAGCGCGTCGCTTTAATGATGCGTTGCTCTGGGAAAATAGCGTTTAACTCTTTTCGAACAGGCCAGAGATCCATGTACTTTTGGCCATCTTTTAAACTGCCAGCTAAACCAACTCTATTGCTCATATGAGTCTCCCATTAAAAAAAAGTTGAAATCATCAACTAAAAACACAAAAATTTGACGAAAAATAATATTCTTTCAAATTTTTTTGTTATATTTGCACAATATCGCTATTATTTGCAGACCTCAATCTCATTGTTGCCCTTATTTACAATTTAAGCAACTTTGAGAAGACTTCTGCAAGGAATGCACAAGCCGCTTTTGCTTCAAAAGTGCGCTTTCACTTTAATACGGAAATTAACGTTTTTTTGACCAAGGTTAGTACGCAAGCTACCGAGCTTCGTCTATTCTTGAGATTAATTTTCATCCTTAACTGATTTCGATCAGAAAAATTAACAGGTAGTCATTAATGTCTAAGCTAGTTTTAGTTTTAAACTGTGGTAGTTCTTCTCTTAAATTCGCTGTTGTTGATGCAGAAACTGGTGCAGAGCACCTAACTGGTCTTGCTGAGTGTCTAGGTCTTCCAGAAGCTCGTATGAAATGGAAACTTGACGGCAAGCACGAAGCACAACTAGGCGCGGGCGCAGCTCACGTAGAAGCACTATCTTTCATGGTAGAAACTATTCTTGCTTCTAAGCCTGAGCTTAAAGCTAACCTTGGCGCTATCGGTCACCGTATCGTACACGGCGGCGAGCAGTTCACTCAATCTGCACTAATCACAGATGACGTTCTTAAGGGTATTCAAGACGCTGCGACTTTCGCACCTCTTCACAACCCAGCTCACCTAATCGGTATCGAAGCTGCTCAACAGAACTTCCCAGGCCTTAAAAACGTTGCTGTATTTGACACTGCGTTCCACCAAACAATGCCTTCTGAGTCTTACCTATACGCTCTACCGTACAACCTGTACAAAGAGCACGGCATCCGTCGTTACGGCATGCACGGTACTTCTCACCTATTCATCACTCGTGAAGTTGCAGGCCTACTAAACAAGCCCGTTGAAGAAGTTAACATCATCAACTGTCACCTAGGTAACGGCGCTTCTGTATGTGCAATCAAGAACGGTAAATCTGTAGACACTTCTATGGGTCTTACTCCTCTTGAAGGTCTTGTAATGGGTACTCGTTGTGGTGACCTAGACCCTGCAATCATCTTCCACCTACACGACGCTCTTGGTTACTCTGTTGAAGAAATCAACAACATGCTAACTAAAGAGTCTGGTCTTGCTGGTCTAACTGAAGTGACTTCTGACTGTCGTTTCGTTGAAGACAACTACGGTGAGAAAGAAGAAGCAACTCGTGCAATGGACGTGTTCTGTCACCGTCTAGCTAAGTACGTAGCTGGTTACACTGCAACTCTAGAAGGTCGTCTAGACGCAATCACTTTCACTGGCGGCATCGGCGAAAACTCTGGCCCAATCCGTGAAATGGTTCTAAACCGCCTAGGCATTTTCGGCATCGAAGTTGACGGTGAAGCTAACCTTAAAGCTCGTTTCGGCGGCGAAGGTACTATCACTACAGCTAACAGCCGTATCCCTGCAATGGTTATCTCTACTAACGAAGAGCTAGTAATTGCTGAAGACACTGCGAAGCTAGCAGGTCTTTAATCAAAATTTGTACCGCTGGCTTTAACGAGCCGGCGGTCTTTTGATGAAAATGGGGCTCAGCTTCTATTCCTATTCCTACCCTTAAATAGGAATATGAAGTTGAGCTTTTTTAATCCAATAGCTAAAGGTACTCATACGAATGTCTCGTACTATTATGCTTATCCCTACTAGTGCTGGTGTTGGTCTAACTAGCGCAAGCATGGGTGTTCTTCGCGCAATGGAGCGCAAGGGCGTTAAGGTTTCTTTCTACAAACCAATCTCTCAACCACGTTCTGGTGGTGATCAACCTGATCTAACTTCAACTATCGTTGGCACAAACAGCGATGTTAAGATCGGTCAACCTCTAGCGATGTCTGTTGCTGAAAGCCTAATCGGTAACGACAACATGGACGAGCTACTAGAAACTGTTGTTGAGCGTTACAACCAGATCAACAAAGATGCTGACGTAACACTTATCGAAGGTCTAGTACCAACTCGTAAGCACCCATTCGCTAACCAAGTGAACGCAGAAATTGCTGCAACACTAGGTGCAGAGATTGTACTTGTTGCAACTCCGGGTACTGACAACCCAGCTCAACTTAAAGAGCGTATCGAAGTAGCATGTTCTAACTTCGGTGGCACTAAGAACAAAAACATCTCTGGCGTTATCATCAACAAGCTTAACGCTCCAGTAGATGAAGCGGGCCGTACTCGCCCTGACCTATCTGAAATCTTTGACGATGCAGACAGCGCTCAGCAAAGCGAACTAAAAGTAATGGAGATCTTCAACACTTCTCCAATCCGTGTTCTTGGTTGTGTGCCTTGGAGCATCGAGCTAATCGCTACTCGTGCTGCAGACATGGCTTCTCACCTAAACGCTGAGATCATCAACGAAGGTGAACTAAATACTCGTCGTATTAAGAGCATCACTTTCTGTGCGCGTTCTCTACCGCACATGATTGAACACTTCAAGCCAGGTTCACTACTTGTGACTTCGGCTGACCGTCCTGACGTAATCGTTGCAGCAGCACTTGCAGCAATGAACGGCGTTGAGATTGGTGCTGTTCTTCTAACTGGTGGTTACGATATCCCTGCGGAAATCCAAGACCTAATCAAGCCTGCTCTAGAGACTGGTCTTCCAATCTTTAAAGCACAAGGTAACACTTGGCAGACATCTCTGAACCTACAGAGCTTCAGCCTAGAAGTACCAGCAGACGATAAAGAGCGTATCGAGTTCATCAACGAACACGTTGCGGGTCACATCGATGGCAACTGGATCGAGTCAATGACGGAAGGTACTGAGAAGTCTCGTCGTCTAAGCCCACCAGCATTCCGTTACCAACTAACTGAGTTCGCTCGTAAAGCTGGCAAACGTATCGTTCTTCCTGAAGGTGATGAGCCACGTACAGTTAAAGCAGCGGCTATCTGTGCAGAGCGCGGCATTGCAGAATGTGTGCTTCTAGGTAACCCTGAAGAAATCCGCCGTGTTGCAGCACAACAAGGTGTTGAGCTAGGTGCTGGCGTAACGATCATCAACTCTGATGAAGTACGTGAAAACTACGTAGCTCGTCTAGTTGAGCTACGTGGCGCGAAAGGCATGACTGAAGTTGTTGCTCGTGAGAAGCTACAAGACTCAGTATTCCTAGGCACAATGATGCTTGAAAACGGTGAAGTAGACGGCCTAGTTTCTGGTGCTGTTCACACTACTGCGAACACTATCGTTCCTCCGTTCCAAATCATCAAGACTGCACCAGATGCGTCTATCGTATCTTCTGTATTCTTCATGCTACTGCCTGACCAAGTACTGGTTTACGGTGACTGTGCGATCAACCCAGATCCAACAGCTGAACAGCTTGCTGAAATCGCTATCCAATCTGCAGATTCTGCTGCGGCATTCGGTATCGACCCACGCGTTGCTATGATCTCTTACTCTACTGGTGAATCTGGTAAGGGTGCAGACGTAGATAAAGTACGTGAAGCAACTAAGATTGCTCAAGAGAAGCGTCCTGATCTAGTGATCGACGGTCCTCTACAGTACGATGCTGCTATCATGGAAAACGTTGCTGCTTCTAAAGCACCAAACTCTCCAGTAGCTGGTAAAGCGACTGTATTCGTATTCCCAGACCTAAACACTGGTAACACGACTTACAAAGCGGTACAACGTTCAGCAGATCTAGTATCTATCGGTCCAATGCTTCAAGGTATGCGCAAGCCAGTAAATGACTTGTCTCGTGGCGCTCTAGTAGACGATATCGTGTACACAGTAGCTCTAACGGCTATCCAAGCAGACCAAGCTGCACAAGCTGAAGAAAAAGTAGTTAACTAATTACCTTTTCATGTCCTAAAGGACTTCAAGAGTGTTAAAGCCCATGCAATTGCGTGGGCTTTTTTTATGTCTTATTATTGTATAGCATACCAAATAATAGGTTTATAAGGTGAAAGTGACACATGTCGATTGAATTTACCAAAGAGTCAGCAATACGTGATCACGTATTAAAAAGTGTGAGTATCGCCCTCGCACTTTTTGTGTTGGTCGTTGCTTCTTCAAATTTCTTTTTGAGTAAAGATTATGTTCTCGGCAGTCTGGAAGTGCTTATCTCACTAATCCTTTTCCACGTCTATTATGAGACTAAACGTGGCTTTTCACTTTCTTGGCAACCTCTCTTATTGGCAACTGTGATTACTGGAGGCCTGATCTATGGATTTGCGAACGCGAAACCACAAGCTGCTATCGTCATGTGGGTCTTTGTCCTTCCTCCACTTTACCAACTGCTGTTTAACCGATTCATTGGCTCGCTGTTCACTTTCGCGATGCTAGGGGCGACCGCGTTGCTTTACTTCCCTAACCTATTTAACGAAGACGTTTACCCTTTTGCATTCGTAAACTTCGTTATCCCATATTCGATGATTTGGCTCATCTCATTCAATCATGAGTCAGTGCGTATTGGTGTGAAAGAACGACTCGAACAACTGGCGCGAACTGATGCCCTAACCGGTGCGTTCAATCGACTGGCTCTACAACAAGATGCTTCGAACACATTACATCACAGCCCAGCTGACTACTTGCTGCATTTCGACTTAGATTGGTTTAAAGCGGTCAATGATACCTACGGACACAGTACTGGTGACCAGGTTCTAAAAGAAGTGGTGTCTAAAACACAACGAGTCTTACCAAGCGGTAAGGTTTATCGAATTGGCGGTGAGGAGTTTTGTGTCATCTTTGAAGCTGAGAACTTTGAGGATGCGACAAGGAAAGCTGATGGGCTAAAAGAGTCGATTGCTAAAATGGCTATATCTAAAGGTAGTCACCACATCAAGGTTACCATCAGCGGTGGATTGATTGAACTCTCATCCCTGGGAATGACTGAACAACTTGATGATGCTTTGCAGAGAACCGATAAAGCACTCTACAAAGCAAAACAGTCAGGAAGAAACTTAATCGTCGCGGCTTAGAGACCACGTCCGTGAGGCGAGTCTAAATCCAGATCCGGCCCTTTAGACACCACTTGAGTCGGGTTGATACCAGTGTGGCTGTAATAGTAGTGGCGCTTGATGTGGTAGAAGTCCGTGGTCTCTTTAATGCCCTCTATTTGATAGAGCTCTTTTAAATAACCTTGGATATGTTTGTAATCCGCAATTCGTTGCTTGTTACACTTGAAGTGACCAACATACACAGCATCGAATCGAACTAAGGTCGTGAACAACCGCCAATCCGCTTCAGTAATCTGCTCTCCCGCTAAATAACGGTTCTCGCTAAGGTGTGCATCTACTTTGTCTAATGCCTTGAATAGCGCGTCATACGCCTCTTCATAAGCTTCTTGTGTCGTTGCAAAGCCAGTACGATAAACGCCATTGTTGATGTTTGGGTAGATATAGTCGTTCCACTGATCAATTTTGCTCGCTAGTTCCCACGGGTAGTAATCATCAGTATTGCCCGTAATATGATTAAACTCTGAGTTAAACATGCGAATAATTTCAGAAGATTCGTTACTGACTATGGTGTTGGTTTTCTTATCCCACAGTACTGGCACTGTCACTCGACCTGAGTAATCCGGTTTAGCTTGAGTGTAGATTTGGTGCATACGGGTATGACCAAATAGTGGCTCAGGTAAGCCCATTTGCCACCCTTCACTCATCATGTCTGGGCATACAACGGTCACATCAATGTGCTCAGTTAGGTCTTTGAGTTCTCTGAAGATAAGTGTGCGGTGTGCCCAAGGGCAAGCTAACGATACATACAGATGATAACGACCACTTTCCGCTTCAAACTGCGCGCCTGCTTTATTCTCAACCCAATGGCGGAAACCGGCATCTTCTCGGATAAACTTACCACCGTTCTCTTTGGTGTCGTACCAGACATCTTGCCAAACACCTTCAACTAATTTGCCCATATCCAAACCTCTGTGATGCTAACTTTTCTCTAGTATAAAAAAAGCCAACTTTTTCAAAACTAGAAGAAGTTGGCTTAGTTGTTCGAATTATTTGATGAAGCTGTTGAGCAAAACATAGGAACTAGGCCTGCAGTACAAAAAAAGCGCGACTCTAAAAACTAGTCGCGCTTAAGCCTGTCACAGGCTGAACCGTTTTAAATTGGCTCTAGACTTGTACGTGCAAGCAAGATACTGCGTGAACGTCATCGCCTTGAATTGTAGGCTTAGTTTGCGCACACGCTTCTGTCGCTTGTGGGCAACGAGTACGGAAAACACAACCTGATGGTGGATTGATTGGCGATGGTAGATCGCCCTCCAGCATCTGGATTGTTTTACTACGCTCTAAGCGAGGATCTGGAATAGGAACCGCAGACATCAACGCCTTGGTGTACGGGTGTTTTGGATCAGAGAACAGTGCATCTGATTCACCCAGCTCAACCGCATTACCCAAGTACATTACCAATACACGATCGGAAATATGCTTCACAACTGACAAGTCGTGCGCGATGAATACCAACGAAAGACCTAGCTCTTTTTGTAGCTCTTTCAGCAGGTTAACAACTTGAGCTTGGATAGATACGTCAAGTGCCGAAACAGGTTCGTCACAGATGATCATCTTAGGCTTCAAGATAAGTGCACGTGCGATACCAATACGCTGACACTGACCACCGGAGAACTCGTGCGGGTAACGGTTGATTACGTTTGGCAGTAGACCTACCTTCGCCATCATCTCTTTAACGCGGTCCTTCACTTCCTGCTTAGAAAGTTCTGGGTAGAAAGTCTCTAGCGGCTCAGCAATGATGTCACCAACAGACATACGCGGGTTAAGCGATGCTAGTGGATCTTGGAAGATCATCTGAATCTCTTTACGAGTTTCACGACGTTGTACTTCTTGCATCTTAGTTAGGTCTTGACCCAACCACATTACTTCACCATCAGTTGCTTCAACCAAACCAATGATTGCACGAGCAAACGTCGATTTACCACAACCAGACTCACCTACTACACCCAGCGTTTCACCTTCGTAAAGGTGGATATCAACGCCATCAACTGCTTTTAGGTTTGAAGGTTTTGCCCAAGGCCACGCTGATTTAGCCGCAATGCTAAAGTGAACTTTCAGGTCTTTAATATCTAATAATAACTGCTTATCTACTACGCTCATTTTGTCCAAGCCTCCCAATCAGAAAAACAAGCACGCTGACGGTCGCCTTGACCAAATGGAGTCAGAATCGGTGCTTCTTGCTTACAACGGTCCATTACACGGTGACAACGGTCTTGGTAAGGACAGCCTGTTGGCAGGCGAAGTAAGTTTGGTGGGTTGCCTGGAATAGTCGGTAGGATCTCACCTTCTGTATCCAAACGAGGGATCGCTTTCAACAGACCTTCCGCATATGGGTGACTCGGCTCGTAGAAGATTTCGTCAACCGTGCCGTACTCCATGGTTCGACCTGCGTACATCACGAGTACTTTATCACAAGACCCCGCAACAACGCCCAAATCGTGGGTAATCATGATGATTGCCGTGTTGAACTCATCTTTCAGCTCGTTCAGCAGTTCCATGATTTGTGCTTGAATAGTTACATCCAGCGCGGTAGTTGGTTCATCTGCAATAAGCAGTTTTGGACGGCACAATAGCGCCATTGCAATCATCACACGCTGACGCATACCGCCAGAGAATTCGTGTGGGTACATGGTAATACGCTTACGTGCTTCAGGGATTTTAACCGCTTCAAGCATGCGTACTGATTCTTCGAATGCTTCCGCTTTACCCATGCCTTTGTGCAGCATAAGTACTTCCATCAGCTGATCACTTACTTTCATGTAAGGGTTCAGTGACGTCATCGGATCTTGGAAGATCATTGCGATCTGTTCAGCACGAACTTTGTTTAGTTCTTTTTCCGGAAGGTTAAGAATTTCTTTACCTTCGAATTTTGCACTACCAGAGATGATGCCGTTTTTCGCCAACAACCCCATGATAGAGAATACAGTCTGTGATTTACCTGAACCTGACTCACCAACAATACCTAGCGTTTCGCCTTGGTTAAGTGAGAAGTTCAAGTCGTTTACTGCGGTTACGATACCATCTTGCGTGGTAAATTCGACGCGCAGGTCTTTGACATCTAATAAGCTCATCATTGCTTCCTTAATCTTTTATAGCTTTTGTAGTTTTATTTGCTATTAATTTTTATCTGTCTTTTGGATCAAGCGCGTCGCGCAGACCATCGCCTACGTAGTTAAAGCAGAACAGCGTGACTACCATGAATGCCGCAGGGAATGCCAGTTGCCAAATTGCAACTTCCATCGTTTGCGAACCTTCTTGAAGCAGTGCGCCCCAGCTTGTCATAGGCTCTTGAACACCAAGACCAAGGAAAGATAAGAATGATTCAGTAAGGATCATGCTCGGAATAAGCAGCGTAGAGTAAACCGCTACGATACCTAGAACGTTTGGAACGATGTGACGTGTAATGATCTTCCATTTGCTCACACCACATACGTGTGCAGCTTCAATGAACTCTTTACTACGTAAACTCAGCGTTTGGCCACGTACAATACGCGCCATATCTAGCCAAGCAATCGCACCAATCGCAACGAAGATTAGAATAATGTTACGACCAAAGAATGTTACTAGAACGATTACTAAGAACATGAATGGTACTGCGTACAAGATTTCTAGGATACGCATCATCACTCGGTCAGTACGGCCACCGATGAAGCCTGAAGCTGCACCGTAAAGCGTACCAATCAATACTGCTACGAAGGCACCCATCACACCAACCATTAATGAGATGCGGCCACCGATTAGAGTACGTACATACAAATCACGACCTAAGCTATCGGTACCAAACCAGTGATCAGCATTAGGACCTACGTGCATTGCATACCAGTCGGTATCGTCGTAAGTGTACTGAGCCAGCATCGGTAAGAAGATAACCGCCAGTACCATTAACGTTAGAATGAACAGGCTGACCATCGCGGCTTTGTTTCGCATGAAACGAATACGAGCATCCTGCCATAAACTACGACCTTCAATCTCTAAACTCTCAGAGAACTTTTCGATCGCTTCTAAATTTTCTTTTTTCTTCAACATAACCAGTCCCTGTTAGTAGCGAATTTTCGGGTCAATCAGCGCTAGCAAAATATCAACAATTGCGTTGAACAAGATGAATAGGAAACCAATTAAGATGGTTACACCCATTACTAGCGAGTAGTCACGGTTAAACGCAGCGTTAACAAACAGCTTACCGATACCTGGTAGGCCGAAGATGGTTTCAACAACAACTGAACCTGTGATGATACCTACGAATGCAGGTCCCATGTATGAAACAACAGGCAGCATTGCTGGCTTAAGAGCATGCTTAAGAATGATGTAACGGTAACTTAGACCTTTTGCACGAGCAGTTCGGATAAAGTTACTGTTAAGAGTTTCGATCATGCTACCACGAGTAATACGAGCGAAAGTTGCTACATATAGAAGAGACATCGCGATAACAGGTAGCACGATGTACATAAATGTACCGCCATGCCAGCCACCAGCAGGGAATATATTCCAGTGCAGTGAGAATAGGTAAATCAGTGCGGGTGCCAATACAAACGATGGCATTACAACCCCGAGCATCGCTGTCGACATGATGGTGTAGTCGATCCAGGTATTATGCTTCAAGGCAGCAATGGTCCCGACGGTGACCCCCATGAGTAACGTGAAGATAAAGGCAACGAAACCTACCTTCGCAGATACTGGAAGCGCTACCGCGATCAGCTCATTTACTGTGTAATCTTGGTATTTAAAAGATGGGCCGAAGTCACCTTGTAAGATATTTGTCAAATACGTTGTGTATTGTTCAAATACTGGTTTATCTAAGCCGTACTTAGCTTCGATGTTAGCCATAACTTCTGGCGGTAATGGACGCTCGCTTGAAAACGGGTTACCCGGTGCGAAACGCATAAGAAAGAAAGATATAGTGATCAAAACCAGCATGGTTGGGATCGCTTCAAATATCCGTTTCATAATGAATTTAAGCATAAACTCACTCTTTCAGTCTGTGACAATTAAAATTAGAAAGACGCTACATGCGCGCCCTGCGCATGTAGTGTCTGTATCGTTATATTTATATTAACTTTTTGAATCGAAGCTGATTATTGAGCTTTGATGTATAGGTCTTTCGAGAAGATCTTGTCTTCCGCGTTGTTGATTGGGAAACCACCAACATGCGGGTTAAGTAGACGAGATTTCACGTACTGGTAGATAGGAGCGATTGGCATATCGTTAGCCATCAACTTCTCAGCTTCTAGGTAAAGAGCTTCACGCTCTTCTTCTGAAGTAGAATTAAGTGCTTTGTCGATGATTTGGTCGTAAGCCGCGCTATCGTAGTGAACACCACCGGTAGTGTTGTTACTCTTCATTAGCGTTAGGAAAGAAGACGCTTCGTTGTAGTCACCACACCAACTGGCACGTGCCACTTCGAAGTCACCAGAATCTTTCGAAGATAGGTATGTTTTCCACTCTTGGTTTTCAAGTGTTACTGAAAGACCTAGTGTTTTCTTCCACATTGAACCTAGTGCTACAGCAATCTTCTTGTGGTTCTCTGAAGTGTTGTAAAGTAGGTTAAATTTAAGTGGGTTATCTTTACCGTAACCCGCTTCTGCAAGAAGACGTTCTGCTTCTGCGTTACGCTCTTTTTGAGACATCTTGCCGTAAGCAGGTAGCTCAGGGTTGAAGCCAGCAGTGATTTCAGGTGTTAGGAAGTACGCAGGTTTTTGACCTTGCGCTAGGATCGCACCAGTTACGATATCACGGTCGATTGCGTAAGAGATTGCTTGACGAACACGAACATCATCAAACGGTGCTTTCTTCGTGTTGAAGATGTAGTAGTAAGTACATAGGTTACCCGCTACAAATACATCTTCAGCGTGCTCTTTTTGAAGGCGCTTGAAGTGCTCAGTTGGAAGTTCGTTTGTGAAGTCGATTTCACCAGATAGGAAGCGGTTCATTTCCGCTACTTGGTTTTCGATTGGTAGGAACGTTACTTTATTAAGAACTGTTTTATCGTTGTCCCAGTACTGCTCATTACGCTTAAGTACTAGACGCTCGTTAACAACCCATTTATCAACAGAGAATGCGCCGTTGCCAACAAAGTGCTCTGGCTTAGTCCACTGGTCACCGTATTTTTCAACAGTTGCCTGGTGTACTGGCTTCATTGTTGTGTGGCCCATCATCATTACGAAGTATGGTACCGCTGTTTCTAATTCAACAACTAGAGTGTTCGCATCCACTGCTTTAACGCCTAGTTCACTTTTATCTTTCTTACCCGCTACGATGTCCTTCGCATTTGCCATCTTGGTGTATTCCATGTACCAAGCGTATGGAGAAGCCGTTGCAGGATCTACTGCACGTTGCCAGCTGTATACGAAATCTTGAGCTGTTACAGGATCGCCGTTAGACCATTTTGCGTCTTTGCGTAGGTGGAAAGTGAATGTTTTGTTGTCTGTCGTTTCCCAGCTTTCCGCAACACCAGGGATAGTATTGCCGTCGCCGTCTTGGTTCACTAGACCTTCTAGAAGATCACGAATTACGTGAGATTCTGGTACACCTTGAGATTTGTGTGGGTCGATAGTTGCAACTTCAGTACCGTTACCGCGAACAAGTTCCTGAACTTTTGCCAGTTCTGTGCCTGCTGGAACTTCAGCAGCGATAGAAAGAGTAGAAGAGGCAGCCACTGCCAAACCAGCACCTAGAAGAAGGGCCTGAGTGATTTTATTCTTGTACATTAAATAAACTCCAAGTTTTATGTATTGCATCCATGACTTCTTTGCTTGGTTCACTGAACGGCAGTGATTTAGATTTATTTAGTTCAAAACTTAAGCATAAAAACCTAAAACCTTACAAAGATTGAGGCACACACTATCAACCATTGAAGTAATTTGCCACAAACAAGTCGCAAAAAGTCGGATAATTCTCCGATATACTCAAGGAATCAGTGTAAATATCTAATAAATCCCCAATCGATAGTGAGTTACATAGAGGGATTAATTAAAAAACAGCCTTTAGTGTTGATGTATCTGTGTTGATACTTTTTTTTAGCATCTTATGCTAGAACACTGAGCGCAAATTAACATTAATGCCACATGAAATCTAATTGCACATCACATATCACCTGAACAGACTACACTATTTGTGAGGATTATCACTTTATACAAAACAGCATAATGCGCTGCACCGAAACGGAAAATTCGATGCACTAATTCTGACAAAATTAAGGGTTGAATTTATATGCAACAGCAGCGATTAAAGATTTATTAAAACAGTGCTTGTTTATAAATCAATTTCTAACGGGTACAAAAAAGCCGACCTAAATGAACTGACCCCCAATAGTTGGACACCAATTATTGGGGGTCTTTTTATGTCCAAATATAGCCGAGAGCTAAAATGTATCATTGCTAAGCAATACTTAGATGGCACGTCATCTCTCTACTTAGCAAAACAATATTCAATTTCTTCAAGACAGATACGGTATTGGGCTCAAGTCTTTGCCATTCATGGTACTGATTCATTTTTGCCAACTAAC
>NZ_JAKEUW010000027.1:0-69270 GCF_022398115.1 Vibrio sp. Isolate22
TCGTGATAGCTAAATCACTGAACCGACGCGGCCTCCCGCGCTTATTCTGTTTGCTTTGCGCCCACCCGCTTATTGCTTCTTCATCAATCCAAAAGGTCAGAGAACCACGGTTAATGAGTGATTGGTTGTATTGCTTCCAGTTGGTTGTTTTGTAACGAGGCTTAGGCATAGGACTACGAGAGAGAGTGGAGGTAGCTGATCAGATCGTAGGTTCTGGATTTAGTTCCATTGAATTACGCAACAAAGCCACTTGGGAGCGTAGTTGGATAGCACGCTCTCCGGGGATCTTATCTAGGTAGAAGATTTGGTCTTCATCTTTAATGCCTAGATGAACTGTGTCTTTTGTTCTTGCTGCTAGCTCACGTAGGAATGGCTTAGCAATTTCCTTGAGAGGCATGTCCTGCTGAGCACGGATACCAAGCTGAATCATCTTAGTCCCCAATACGAGACCAATTCCTTTAACTTCACGGATATAACGAGCTTCTATTAACCCTTGGATAATTCTGTGCACGGTCGATTTCGGTAACTCTAAATGTTCGCATACATCTTTCAGTTGTCGATTACCTTCAGCAATCGAGTCGATCACTGCGATAGCTTTAACCAATGCTTGATTACCCTGTAATTTGCTCATAAAACCGCCTCTCTTTGTATGGGTGGAAATATAGCCGCTGTTTGTTATTGATAATGTGATAACTATCAACATTCCACTCTGTGAAACAATAGTCCCACATTGTGGAATTTTCAGCTGAGGTATAAATACTTTGCATTTGAAACATTCACAGTGTCCAATATCGGTTAAGACTACATTGACCAAAAAACCTTATATTTTAAGGTGTTAAATAGGGGCTTTGCTTCATGCGTAAATCAGACAAGAAGATCGAAAATCAAATTAGAGATGTGCTAACTGACGTTTGTGAAGATACGTTGAAAGGTTACGACGGTTTTCTTTGGGTGACTCATACGGTCAATTTTTCTTCCTTTCCACAAAGCTTAAAAATCGTTTGTGTGTTCGATAGCAATCAAGATAGAACGAATTTCTTAGAGGCTGATGGTCAACAACAAGTGGCTTCCGTTATTCAAAGCGCATTCAATCAGGGTGGGATTAAGCTGAAAAACATTGATAAGCACTTAAGCTTCGATACACAAGAAAATTGCGATCGTGACCACCAAGGTAAGTGGAATTTAAGGCTGTAATTCTCCCCCCAGAACATCTTGATATTCGATCAACGGTGACGGAATTTGGTGGTGTTGCTATGGAAACACCACAATCTCTCTTTACCCAAAATTCTCATTTTGAGAATAAATGCCCCCTCAATTTTCACTGCCTGTGAAACTTACCTTACGAGAAAAATTAAGATTATAAGTTTTTAGCTTTCCCTATAACGTCCTGAGTTTACGCCTCTATTTATATGGAATGAGTGATGGTAACTATCGTTCAGACGGAGCATCCTTGATCAATACTTATATCTAACCAATACTTTTTCTTATTTTGATTCCTAAATTGACACGTAAGTTGGCTGACTTTTCGTCTCGTTATATGAGTTACGACAGTATCGATTAGGAAGTTTTGATAATGAAAACCTACATCCTCTGGGTACTAGCACTCAGTGCATCATACTTGGTTGTTAGTCACTCGTTTGCCGTTGGTACAGCGGTAGTATTACCTGGGCAACATGAGCCCGGCACTGCTCTCGACGGTTCCCCCTTATCTGCGGACGATGTTATTGATTGGGAGATCGCCAACAGCGACATTGTATTCGGCGCTTATTCAGACATTGCTGACAACCAACACGCTATAACCATTGGCTATATGTACAACCAAGCGATGGCGGTGAATTCGGGTTGGTTGGAGAACGACCTTCGCAATCAAGCCGAGTTGGATGGCATTAACTTCGAAGACTATTTCCTTCACTTCTCCGAAGATACAGTTATCGCCGAAGTTGATAAAACGCACGGTGAAAAGACACTGTTAAATCGAAAACCCGTAATTGTTGGGTACACAGCCAGTGAGGATCACGCGGGTTTTTGGCTTTACCAACAACCACCTTGGGATGCAGATGTATTTGAGAATTTCGAAAGCGGTGGGGCGCTTTATATCTACCATGCTGAGCCGTTTGATCGTTTAACCTTCAAGTTTTCTCAGTTCGCTACGGGTGGTGAGTTTTGGATTGAATACCCGGCTACCGTTGATTCTCATGGGATGGTGTCTCAGTGGGAGAGGCTTGAGAGTAAGAAAGACAGAACTCTCAACATGACCAAAAACCAGTCTGTGATTTGGAACCTACCAAGTGATTGGGTTAGAGCGGCGACACATGATGGCAGTGGCGCAAGCTATGGTGGTGGGCAGTATTTTGGTTCAACCTTTGTAAGAGATGGTGGGCGCTTTTATGTAGTTAGGGTTCGTTGGCAGGGGGATAACCCACAAGACCGCCCGCGTTTAAAAGACGTGAAGCTGAAAAACAGTTTTCCGACGGTGAAACTGACTGATGCACCCACAGTCACGCCAGACGGAGGTGTTATCAGCCAATGGCGAAAAATCCGTGGTTTTGACGTTGCTGCAGACCTCAATGGTGATAACTACTTGTCACAAAGCGAGTACCGTAATCGCATAAATAAAAACGCCACCGCTCGCTTTCGTTGGGAATCGAGAGTCATTCCATTTGGTCGAATGTGGAGTGCTGATTCCTCTTGGGCGCTAACGAATATGGCTAATTTGGACTACCTGTCGGCAATACATGGCTATCACCAACAGAGTTGGGGCGAACAAGGCCTGAATGGTGCTTACAACGATGATACCAACAAGCTGATCGGCGCTAATCAGTTTTTTGTCTACTCCGGTGGACATGTTCAGGAGCTGGGTGCTGTCGCTGGCTCAAGTGAAGCGGATGAGCGCTATAAACTGCAATTTTCAGAGTTCCTGAAAAATCTATCATTGCTAGAAAGTGCTGCGTTGATTGGATTGAACATAGGCACGGCAAATTTGCTAGGAAGAAATGGCCAGTCTCACTTGCGCGAAGCCGGATCACTATATCTCAGAGAGCACTATATCTTTCCTTCTACAGGTTTTAGTGGTTATTCAGGGATATCAAAACACTGGGATAACTCTGCACTCGCTTATGCTGAGCAAGACGTTATTTTTCAGGCAACTACGCGCTACGGACGTGTTCATCACTACGGGAATAGTGAGCAAAGCTGGAAGCAAGATCAGTACTCCGCTTTAGCGATTTACCATCTGAGTCGCCACCCTCACTATAGCTATTTTAACCAATGGAATAATGGTTATGTTTATGGGAGCGGCAATACCACATCAGATAATTTTTGGCGGAGTGGTATACCTAAGAATTTGGCATATCAGCCAAGCCCGCTGTTGGCTATTGAGCTAGGTGAGCCAGCGAACCACATTCCACAAGGCTTTGGCGCCATCCCTTTTATGCTCTCGACAAGTACGCCTGTGCCGGCCGATTACACCATAGTCGGTGATGCATCGATGAACGAGATGGTACACCAAGACTTACCCGGTGGAATGACACACGTATTGCCGACGTTTACCTATTTCATCTATCAATCTGAAGAGCAAGTGGTCGCTGGTGGACCAGAAGATATGGTTTTAGCGAGAGAGTTTGATCATGGGCGAGTGCTGTATCGCACTGACTTCCACGGCAAGAGCGCAAGCTTTTATGATACAGAGAAACTGACGATTACATTGGATGTGCCGATGAAGCCGGTCGATGCAGATGGCAACATTGGTGAATATGTTAATCAGATAGAAATTGGTGGGTATGAAGGGCTGTTTCTACTTTATTAACGTGAAACTCGAGGTGCTTTAAGTTGTTTCTCGGGCTTCTATTTTGGAAGCCCGTTCTTTGCCAACATTGAATTAGGCTCTTGAAATCAGCTTGTTGTTTTTACACTGTTTTAACTCTTTAGCAATCCATGACTTCTCATTCAAGCCATTGTCAATTAAGGCAAATAGGTAACCATCAACCTTGCTTGAAGCGGCTGGGTATTCTTGGAATACGTGCTTAGGGTAACCGGGATATTCGGTCTCATATTCACTGTCCAGTTGCTTGCCCTGCTCTCGCCATTTAACGAATAGCTCTGAAGAAGAGGTTGGGTTCTTGTATTGACCTAGAATTCTTTGGTGATGAACCAATGCTACTTTAGCGCAGTGATTAGTTTGAACGACTTTCTGTATTAATTCAGCTTGTGTTTCGCTCATGGTTTTCGCGAGTGCGTTTTCTTGTTCGATGCGCTCTATTCGCTCACCAAAGGTTTCAGCGTGTGCAGAAAAGACAACAGAAATGGGTAAAACTAATGCCAAAAGGCGCTTACAGAACATAACCTAACTCATTGAATGGATTCGTGACTATTATGCCGTTGAGTAACAATATTATTAACGAATAAAGGGACTTAATTGTAAGAATTATTTTTGTCGAGTGGATTAATAAATGCTTACCTCTTTAAATTATTTGCCTCCTGAATGTTTGGCTATTTGGCGGGTAAGTATCACTTATTGGCTTGCATGAGAGATTAACGCATTGATTATAAATGTTGAATATCAATCTCTTGATAAGGGAAGCCAATGGCCTTAGCTGCATTTAGCAAGGCTTGCTGACTCTTAAACACCCTCGGCTGCATCTTTCTGTCAGACTCAAGAAAACTGTTTACGCCCCATTTATGACTCTTTACGAGCAGGTAATAACCATTAGTTCCTGGTGGAATCACTCCAATAGCAGCTTTCAAGTCTCCCCGGCCAAAGTGGTCTTTGAATTCACGTAGCAACATACCAACTTCCTTATTTGAATATTAAAAAAGGGAGCAAAGTGCTCCCTTATTGAGTGAGGTTAATGACTACAGGAATGCGCGGTAAGGCAGTTCTGGGTCATTCTTGAAGATGTCAGCAAAGCCACGGAAGTGCTGGTAATGCATGCGACCTTTGTCTGTTGGGTAAGTGTACTTACCACCCACTTGCCAGAAGAAAGGTGCGAAGCCGTATTGAAGACGCTCTTTCTTCATATTCCATAGCATTTCGATTTCACGTGGGTCGTTTTGGAAGTTAGCCCAGATGTCATGGTGGAATGGAACAACCACTTCACAGTTTAGAGATTCAGCAGCACGAAGAATATCTGAAGACGTCATTTTATCAGTCACGCCACGTGGGTTCTCACCGTAAGAAAGCAGTGCTACATCGATTTTGTGGTCGTTACCGTGCTTCGCGTAGTAGTTCGAGTAGTGAGAGTCACCAGAGTGGTAAACAGAGCCGCCAGTTGTTTCTACTAAGTAGTTCACTGCGCGATCATCCATGCCATCCAGAATGTCTTTATCGATAGAAGACGTACCTTCTGGAAGAGTGACAAGCGCTGTACGGTCGAATGCGTCTAGAACCTTGATGTTTACGTCTTTAATGCGAATCTCGTCACCAACTTTAGCAATAACACAACGATCTTCTGGCACACCCCATTTCATCCACAAATCAACACACGCTTTAGGACCAATGAATTTCACGTGATCGCCACAGTTTTGTAGAACTGCTGCTGCAACGTTGATATCGATGTGGTCGCCATGGTCATGCGATGCCATTACTGCATCAATTTCTTTAATCGCAAATGGGTCTAGCGGGAAGATAGCGGTACGTAGGTTTGGTTGAAGCGCTTCAACACCACCCATACGCATCATTTGGTGTTGGTTTTTCATTTTTTGAACCGCTTGTGTCTTCTTACCAGTACCACACCAGAAGTCCATTGATAGGTTTGCACCTTCTTCAGATTTTAACCAGATACCAGTACAGCCAAGCCACCACATAGAGAACGTGCCTGGTTCAACTACAGTTTGTTCAATCTCTTCATTTAACCATGTGCCCCACTCAGGGAATGTATTTAGGATCCAAGATTCGCGAGTGATTTCGTTTACATTGCTCATGATAATACCTTTTATTTCAATAATTTGATTAATTTTGGATGTAGGGAGCCGAGCGCCTTAATTTGGACTAAGGCACTGAGCTGAAATTTATTATTATTTGAGGGCGGGTTAGCCCATTAGATTTACACTAAGATGACTTGCGTCCCTTGAGCTTCAATCTTTTTAACCACGTCTGGGTTGGCATCTTTACCGGTGATTACGATGTCTATTTGCTTAGCATCGCAAAACAGCATTCCGGTCCTTTGTCCAACTTTAGAGCTGTCTACCACAACGACTAACTTGTCGACTTGTTCCAACATCTGTTGCTCGGCAACGGCGGTTAGCATGTCGGCTTTATAGAGACCCGCATCAGTTAGCCCTTTACCAGACGTAAACATCCAGTTCCCGGCATAGCCACCCAAAGAGTTTGGTGCTGGGTTTAAAAAGATGTTTTGTGCCTTGTTGTATTGGCCACCAATGATGATCACGTCGTCATGATCTTCGTTGATCAGGTAGCTAGCGAGTGGGAAATAGTTCGTCACGATCTGAACGTCTTCTCCACATAACTGCTGACCCAGTAGGAAAGCGGTTGAACCACAGTTTATGACTACGGTGTCACCCGCCTGACAAAGCTCGGCAGCGGCATGCGCTATTTGAGCTTTCTCTTCATAAAACTCAGTACTGTTGATATTGAGCGGTGACCACTTTCTCTTTTGGTTTTCTATTCTTTCGGCGCCATTTCGTACCTTTCGAAGTCTGCCTAGCTCATCTAATTTTGCGATATCACGTCTAGCCGTAGCCGGTGAAACACTAAAATTATCAATAATATGAGAGACGTTAATCGTCTGCATTTCTTCTAGTAACGACAGGATGCCGTTGTGTCTTTGCACTTCGTTCATATTTATCACTCTATTTGTCGCTGTGACAATTTGATGATTACTTTTGATTTGTTTTGATTCTAATAATCACATTTATGATTGTCAAATCCTTGCTGTTGTAAAACAAGACTTAAATCACAAGTTTTTATAAGTTATTGTTTTTATTGGTTTTTATTTTTTTTGGTGTGATCCAATGCCCAATTACCCACATTCTAATGGTGGATAATTGATATAAATCAAAGTAATCACAAGTGAGCATTGAATGATTACTTTTGATTGTTAAAGTCTATCTCGTGAGCAAAACAAGACATCACTGAATCCTACAAATCATTAAAAATACAAATTATATCAGGGGTAAAGATATGGAGTTCTTATACGATATCTTCTATATTTTTTACAGTCAGGTTATGACCAAAGCACCTTTGCTGCTTGGTATCGTAACTTGTCTCGGTTACATCCTTCTCAAACGTGACGCAACAACCGTTATCGCCGGTTCAATTAAAACCATTGTTGGTTTTATGATTGTTCAAGTGGGTGCGGGAACACTGGTAGCAGGTTTTAAACCGGTTATTGAAAAGATGAGTGAAATTCATGGACTGACAGGCTCGGTAATCGACCCTTACACCTCCATGATGGCCACCATGGAAACCATGGGTGACAATTACTCTTGGGTTGGGTACGCAGTCCTTATGGCACTGGGCATCAACATTTTATTGGTTGCCTTTCGCCGAGTTACGGGTATCCGCACCATCATGCTTACGGGACACATCATGTTCCAACAAGCGGGCTTGATTGCTGTTTTCTACTTCGTGCTTGGCGCGGGTATGTGGGAAACCATCATCTACTCTGCAATTTTGATGGCTCTATACTGGGGCATCTCTTCCAACATCATGTTCAAGCCTACACAAGAAGTGACAGGCGGAGCTGGCTTCTCTATTGGTCACCAACAGCAGTTTGCATCTTGGGTTGCAACGAAAGTTGCTCCGAAGTTGGGTGATAAGAACGACAGTGTAGACCACATCAACCTACCGAAATGGCTACACATCTTCCACGACAGTATTGCTGCGACTACGTTAGTCATGACGGCATTCTTCGGCATCATTCTTCTCTCTTTCGGTCTTGATAACCTTCAAGAGATGGCAGGTAGTACACACTGGCTTATCTACATCTTCGAAACGGGTCTGAAATTCGCGGTAGCGATTCAAGTTATCGTAACCGGTGTACGTATGTTCGTTGCCGAGCTTTCTGAAGCGTTCAACGGTATTTCTCAACGTCTCATCCCGAATGCGGTTCTTGCGATTGACTGTGCGGCTATCTACGCATACTCACCAAACGCAATGGTGTTCGGTTTCCTTTGGGGTGCAGTGGGTCAATTCACAGCAGTATTGGCGATGTTGGCTTTCGATGCGCCAATCATGATTATCCCTGGCTTCATTCCAATGTTCTTCTCTAACGCAACGATTGGTGTGTTCGCTAACCACTTCGGTGGCTGGAAAGCGGTGATGAAGATCTGTTTCGTGATGGGCATTATCGAGGTGGTTGGTTCAGCTTGGGCGATTCACATCTTCGCGCAATCAGGTACTGAGTTTAACGGCTGGATGGGCATGGCTGACTGGGCTCTTGTATTCCCACCAATCATGCAAGGTATCTCTAGCTCTAGCATGTTCTTCTTTGTTGTTGTCGCACTAGCGGGTGTTTACATGTACTTCGCATCGAAAGCCCTTCGTGCTGAAGAAGACGGCGAAGCACAACAAGCGCAAACCATGACAGCAGTAACTCCAGAAGGCGTAGAAGTTGAGGTTGAAGCGCTTAATTCTCAAGCGCCTGTCCAATCCCAAGCGGTGGCTGAGGCTCCACAAGCGAGCAGCGCAACTGAACAGAAACCAGTACGAGTTCTCGTGTGCTGTGGCTCTGGTCAAGGGTCTTCGATGATGTGCTCTAAGAAGATTAAAGAGTTCTTAGATAAGAAAGGCGTACCAGCAACCACATTCAACAGTGCAATCACAGACTACAAATCACATTTAGGTTCATTCGACATCATCGTTACTTCGGTTGCGCTGGCTGAAAAGATTACCAACCTACCTGAAGGTAAACAGCAGCTAGCAGTGAAGAACATGATCATGGTGAAAACCTTTGGTGATGAGCTGATTTCACTTATCGAAAACAACTTCCACAAATAATTGAACTAGCCCAGCGGCAAAGCGGCTGGGCTAATAAAAATACTAATAACAAATTACTAAGTGAGCAAAACAATGAACTTGAAAGAATCTCTGATTACCAACAACTCAATCCAACTTAATGCAAAAGCAACCGACTGGCAGTCGGCTATCAAAATCGGTACTGACGCACTGGTTAAAGCTGGTGTGGCTGAAGAGCGTTACTACGATGCGATCATCAAAGCGATTTCGGCTGAAGGCCCATACATCTGTATTCACGATGCATTTGCTCTACCACACTGCCGCCCAGAAGATGGTGTTATCAAAACAGGCTTTGCGTTAACGGTCTTAGAAACACCAATTCTTTTTGATGATGTAGACGAGCCAGTCGATGTGCTGATCACCTTGGCAGGTAAAGACTCAGAAGAACACATCGAAGGCACGATGCAGGTCGCGAACCTAATCGAGTTTGATGAAGATTTCTCAAAACTACGTGCATGTAAAACACCGCAAGATGTGGCGAACCTGATTGATATGGCACTCGCACAAGCTGAAGCGGCTTAAGGAGTCGATATGTCCAAATATAGCCAATTGAAACAACGTGTTTTAGAAGCGAACTTGCAGCTTCCTAAGTACGGCTTAGTGACCTTTACCTGGGGCAATGTTTCTGAGTTTGACCGTGAAAATGGCGTGATAGCGATTAAACCTTCAGGTGTTGAATACAGTGACATGACGGCTGAAGACATGGTGGTAGTGGATTTAGATGGCAACATCATTGAAGGCAAGCTGAATCCTTCAAGTGATACTGCTACTCACCTGGAGCTCTACAAAGCGTTCCCAGACATCGGCGGCATTGTTCATACCCACTCTCGCAGTGCAACGATTTGGGCGCAGGCGGGCATAGATATTCCAGCTCTGGGCACGACACACGCTGATTACTTCTATGGTGATATTCCGTGTACTCGCAAGCTCTCGAACAGCGAAATTGCTGATCAATATGAGAAGAACACTGGCTTGGTGATCATCGAAGAGTTTGTCCAGCGTCGTATCGACCCGATGGCAGTACCGAGTGTGATTGTGGCGGGGCATGCGCCTTTCTCTTGGGGCAAAGATGCCAAAGACGCCGTACATAACGCGGTGGTGTTAGAGGAAGTGTCGGCAATGGCATTGGCAACACGCTCGCTGAACAGCGGCATTAAGATTCAGCCGGAGCTATCAGATAAGCATTACCTACGTAAGCACGGTGAAAATGCTTACTACGGGCAGCAATAAGCGCGATGTGAGGAGAGGCGATGTATCAAGTATTGGCGTTAGACCTTGATGGAACCGTGTTGACCGATGATCACACCATCCATCCTGAAGTGAAAAAAGCGATCCAAGAGGCCAAGCAACATTGCCATGTGATGATCGTGACCGGTAGGCATCACACCGCAGCAAGGCCTTATTACTATGAGTTAGGGCTAGACACTCCAATTATCTGCTGCAACGGAACCTACGTGTATGACTACCAAACCGAGACCGTTTTAACTCAGAACGCAATTGAGCATGAACATGCCCTGACGTTCATCGACTTAGCACAGGAACATAAGCTGAAGATGGTGATGTATATCACCGATGCGATGACTTACTCCAACTACAACCCATTCGCTTACATGTTGGCGTTGGAAGAGTGGGCTGAGCAAGCACCAGAGCACCACAAACCAAATATCTATCGCGTGGATTCATTCTCCGAAACGGCGAAGAACACCGAGTTTGTGTGGAAGTTTGTGGTGGAAGGGGAGCAAGAGTCGGTTGATCGCTTGATGCAAACGCCTTGGGTCAAAGACCACTTTAACGGCGAACGTTCGTGGTCGAACCGAATCGACTTTGCTGCAAAGGGCAATAGTAAAGGTCTACGCCTTGCAGAATACGTGAATGAACTGGGGTTTCAGCCCTCTCAAGTGATTGCCATTGGCGACAATCACAATGACATATCAATGCTTCAATACGCAGGCTTAGGTGTCGCGATGTTTAATGCTGACGACACCGTCAAATCGAACGCTCAAGCCGTATGCAAAACAGACAACAATCAAGATGGCCTTGCCCATCTAATACGTGAACAAATTAAAGGATAAAACCATGACTAAACCAATGATTCAAATCGCCCTAGATCAAACAAACCTGCCTGCTGCTATTGAAGTGGCGAACAACGTAGAGAGCTACGTAGACGTGATTGAAGTGGGGACTATCCTTGCGTTTGCTGAAGGCATGAAGGCGGTTTCGACACTGCGTAAAAACCACCCTGACCATATCTTAGTGTGTGACATGAAAACCACAGATGGCGGCGCGATTCTGGCTCGTATGGCATTTGAAGCAGGCGCTGACTGGATTACGGTTTCAGCAGCAGCGCACATTGCAACCATTGATGCATGTAAGAAAGTCGCTGATGAGTTCAATGGCGAAATTCAAATCGAGATCTACGGTAACTGGACTATGGACGACGCTCAAGCGTGGGTTGACCTAGGTATTACACAAGCGATCTACCACCGTTCTCGTGATGCTGAGTTGGCGGGCGTGGGCTGGACAGAAGCAGACTTAATGAAGATGCGTGCTCTGTCTGAGCTGGGTATCGAGCTTTCTATCACAGGTGGCATCGTGCCAGAAGATTTGTACCTATTTGAAGGCATCAAAGCGAAAACCTTTATTGCTGGCCGCGCATTGGCGGGTGAAAAAGGCCAAGAAACCGCTGAAGCACTGAAAGAACAGATCAACCGCTACTGGAACTAGGAGGCGTTATGTACCAAAACTTAACGCGCCATCGTGTCGGGCTTTATGAAAAAGCCCTGCCGAATGATTTAAGTTGGGAAGATAAGCTAAAAACGACGAAAGAGTTAGGCTTTGATTTCCTTGAAATTTCGGTTGATGAATCCGATGAAAGACGCAGCCGTTTAGACTGGTGCGATGAAGAGGTCTATGGCCTACGCCGTTTGTGTGAAGAGCATCAAGTGCCGTTGCAGTCGATGTGTTTGAGTGCACACCGCAAGTTCCCATTTGGCTCAGCCGATCCGAAAGTGCGAGAGCAAGCCGTTATCCATATGGAGAAGGCCATTACGTTGGCGTACAAGTTGGGCATTCGCACCATTCAGCTTGCAGGATATGACGTGTATTACGAATCTGCAGACGAAGCGACACACCTGCGTTTTATCGAAGGTATGAAGCTCTCGGCACAACTGGCGGAGCGCGCTGGGGTGATGCTAGCGGTTGAAATCATGGACACGGATTACCTGAACTCGCTGAGTAAGTTTGAAGTGTTGAGCCGTGAGATTGATTCACCTTATTTCACTGCGTATCCAGATGTAGGCAATATCTCAGGTTGGAACTATGACATAGTGACAGAGCTTAAGCTGAGTAAGCCGCGTATTACGCAGATTCACCTTAAAGACACGTATCGCGTCACTCCTGAATATAAAGGGCAGTTCCGTGATTTAGTGATTGGCGAGGGAGAAGTCGATTTCAATGCGATCTTCAAAACATTGAAAGAAACGAAGTGCGTAGTACCACTTGTTATCGAAATGTGGGCGCAAGATGAACACTGGAAAGAGAACATCTTGAAAGCTCAGGTTCGCTTAAACGAAGTTTGTCGTCAAACGGGTGTGATGCCCCTGTTTGGAAATGAATAGCTTGGGAACTAATTGCTTGGAAACGAATCGTTTGGAAGCTAATCGCGTAGATTGAGATTGTGCAAAAATAACAGAATAGCAGCTCAGTTGGCTTAATCGATTAGCGAGTCAAACATCGCTAATGTCAGAAAATTCATGCTCCTTTCTGGCAATAAAAACGTGCAGCATATTGCCCCCAATATGTTGCACGTTCTGCTTTTTCTGCGGTGAAGAACTCGATCGCCGTTGGTTAGATAGCAACAGTGATGTGGTCGCGTCCTACTTTTGCCATCTCCATCAGAACCTCAGTGTGGTACTTCTTCTTCACGGTAACGTGAGTACCAATTTCACTGGCAATCTTTACGATTTCTAGTGCGTCTGTTGGGTGTAGAGAAGAGTCTTTTGCGATTTCGATGTTTACGCCTAGTTTGACGAGTTCAATTGCGTCGGTTGAATGCATGGTCTTTTTCCAAAATTGAATTTTGGTGGACTATATCACTTTCATTTTATCCAACTCTACACGCACTCCTCAAAAACGGATATCGATCCGATCAAAATAGGATTTCAAGAGTAAAAGCACTCATTGTTTGACACTGCAAAAACTATTTACCGTATTGGTGGCGGAGATCATATTCACAACAAGAATTGATAGTTCCGGTGCGCTGTTCTTATTATGATAAGTGGTAAAAGGATTAAAAAAGTCATGCCGAATTTAGACAAATATAAAGGAATTATCTTTGACTTAGATGGTACCTTGGTTAATTCCATGGTTGCCCACGCCCATGCTTGGGAACTGACTTGCAGTAAGTTCAACATCCCTTATGACAAAGAGTGGTTGGATCAACTTGGTGGTATGCCTTCACGCAAAGTCACGCTTGAGATCATGAAGCGATATGACTTATCTCTTGACCCACAACTGATCACCAAAGACAAAATCGCAAACTTCGAAGCAATTGAGCACAAGGGCGACGTATTACCGGAAACCTACGCCATATTAGAGCGTTATTATCAGCTCAAGAAAGTGGGTATTGGTACGGGCGCACAAGCTAAGCATGCTAAAGCCATTCTAGATACCACCGACATTCCTTCAATGATCACTGCGCTTGTGACCTCCGATGATGTCGATAATCACAAGCCTCATCCCGATACGTTTTTAAAAGTCGCGCAGCAACTTGATGTATTACCAAGTGATTGTGTTGTTTTTGAAGACACACTCATAGGACAGCAAGCGGCGAGTAGTGCCGGGATGGACTGTTTTATGGTGGAAGAGGGTGTCGTCACCACGTTCATACCGGCCAATAACGAATAACTCAAATATACAATACTGATCTCAAGGAACCCTATGAAAGATTACCTTATCGCGCCTTCCATTCTGTCTGCTGATCTTGCTCGTTTAGGCGAAGATGTTGCAAATGTCATTGCAGCTGGTGCTGATGTGATTCACTTCGACGTAATGGATAATCATTATGTACCTAACTTAACCTTTGGTGCTCCGGTGCTAAAGGCTCTGCGTGATTACGGTATTGCCGCTCCCATTGATGTCCATTTAATGGCAAAACCCGTTGATTCAATGATCCCTGATTTTGCAAAAGCAGGGGCGAGTATGATTACTTTCCATGTTGAGGCGTCTGAACATGTTGATCGTACGCTACAGCTGATCAAAGAGTGTGGCTGCCAAGCGGGTGTAGTGCTGAACCCAGCAACACCGTTAAGCCATTTGGATTACATCATGGATAAAGTGGATCTTATCTTAGTGATGTCTGTGAATCCTGGCTTTGGAGGCCAATCGTTTATTCCTGCTACGCTAGATAAATTGCGTGAAATTAGACGACGTATTAACCAATCGGGGCGTGCAATTCGTTTGGAAGTCGATGGTGGGGTGAAAGTAAATAACATAAAAGAGATTGCTGATGCCGGTGCTGACATGTTTGTTGCTGGGTCGGCGATTTTTGATAGTGAAGACTATCAACAGACGGTTGACGCGATGAGAGCGGAATTGGCTAAGTAGCGCCAACAGAGGCTCGAAAAGTAGCAGGCTTGGTTTCCTCTTGGTTCAACGGGGGCTCCAAGCCTTTTTTGTATCTCTCAATCTAGAGTGAATATTGTCTAGAAAAGCCTTAAGGTGTGGTTAGCTTATCTTTAGCGTGACCAAACTAACGATTTACCATTGTGTAATAAAACTACAGAAATTGTTGACTTCAATCACATTTAGGAGGAAAATTAGCCATAGATCACACAACAACGAGAACGAACAATGAATGCTACAGTAATCACAAACGAAAGCAGCAAAACATTAGTAAAACCTTCTGTAATGAATGAAGTTCTTTTCTTTGCAAAGTCTACGGCAATTATGGGTGCAATCATCCTACTTGTTGCTTCTGCTTGGGTTTAATCTCAACAGATAAACACTAGCTAAGTGTGATCAGGGGTGATGCAATATCACCTACTGATACAACTTAGTTCAAGCTCAATTCAACCTTTCCTTACCTCTCTTTTACTTCCTTCAGCAGTCATGCTGTTTTTTATCTCATCGTTATATTTAAGCGATTGATTTGCTTGGTACTTCACCACCGACCAATACAACACAACCATCCCGATATAAGCCAATGCTGGCGCAACATAGCTCATACTCAGCGTAAATGCGTCAATTAAGCTCGCTTGTACAAAAGGTAATGCAATTCCACCAATAGAGCACATGATCAAAATCGCGGCTCCTTGTGAGCTCTGTTTGCCAGCAGCTTGAAGCGCTTGAGCGTAAATGATCGGATAAAGTGTCGAGTTGCAAAGGCCGACGACCAGCAGTAAATAGCCTGTCCAACGGTGGTCAAACAGCAATGCGGTGATACTGATAACAATAGCAACCAAGCATGAACACAAAAAGAGAGTATGTGAGTTCAGACGTTGGCCAAACTTGGCAAACAACAAACGGCCAATAAACATAAATACCCAATACGCAGCAATGATCTGGGTGGCTGAGATAAGCCCTAAATCACCATACTTTGGGTCTGCCAAATAGGTGATAGTGAAAGTACCAAAACTCACCTCAACCCCAATGTAGAACAGAAGAACCAGAGCTAATTTTAAGAAAGGACGATTTTTCAATAACGTAAGTAACCCACGCCAGAAGCCGGTTAGCTGCTTAGGTTTAATATCAGGGATATCAATGCGCTGAAAGAATACGAGCAAACCAAGGAAAAAGAGCGCGATCAGTAGAAAGAGAATGGAGACTTGCTCGGCTGTGCTGTTAATTTGATAACTTGTCGCTATGACTACTACCGCACTCAGTACTAAAGGCCCCAACACTGTTCCTATCGAGTTAGATGCTGTTGCGATGCTCTGCCTAATCACGCTTTTATCGGGTGTTGAAAGCAGAGACACATAAGGTGAGCTGACGACTTGAATGGCAGAGAGCCCCGATGCCATTAACAAGATACCAAGTAAGGTAAGCGTTAAGTCTTGTGAGCGAACTAAATAAGCCATCACTAAGCAGCCTAATACACACCAAAGCAAACAGAATTTTAATGTGCGGCGGTAGCCGATTTTTGCCATTACGAACGACGTCGGAAGCGAGACGGTCACTCGAGTGATGAAAAACGCCATCGGAAACAGCATTGCCATTTTATAGTCGAGAGCAAACGCCTCTTTGTAGTAGGGAATGAGAGAGTTACTTGAAACAGTGATTAGCCCCCAGATAAAAAATATTAGAGACAGCAAAACCAGAGGGGCATCTTTTAACGGGAATACTTTCATAGTGATTCCTTATAAATAGCGACAAAAAAAGCAGAAGATGATCTTCTGCTTTTGAACAAAGGTGTTAGGAATTAGTCACGTACAAAATTAATGTGGTGAATATGAATATTGTATTTTTCGATGATCACCTTAGTGGCGTGCATGCTCCTAATGCGAGCGTCAGAGTCGAGAGCTTCCGCCATGGCAGACTCACTTTCGTAGCTGTGCTGCATCATAAGTAGCAGGTTTTTATGGCTTTCTGCTTCAATCGCTTCAGGTTTATTCAACGTTAAACCCTGATTATTCGGGAAAGTGCGAATGATTGGGGCGACTTCATTTTCCATGTATTGGTAGAAGTCTTGTTTTTGCTCTTCGGTTAAATCAGCTTCGAAAAATGCGGTGCGAAAAATAGTCATGGTCGCTCCTTATAGCTCAAAGCCAGATTGGTTCGCGATTGACTTCAAGGTTGCTTTCGCTTGTTTGATGTCTTCTAACCAGTTGTCATTTTGAGCCCACATCTCGATCACTAGTGGTGCGCTGTAATCAATGTCTGCCAAGGTTTTGAAAATTGAAGGGAAGTCGACTTGACCTTCACCAATCACAAGATCTCGGAACTGACCTTTACAGGTTTCAGAAACGCGCAGTGTATCTTTTAGATGCACCTGCACTAGGTGGTCACGGCTCAGTTTCAGCTCAGTACAAACATCGTAATTCCAACCAGAGATATTGCCGACATCTGGGTAGGCCATGAAGTAAGGAGATGGGATCTCACGTTTTAGTACTTCAAACTTGCTTAGCGAGTTGAGGTAAGGCGTATCCATGATCTCTACGCCCAGCATAATGCCAGCGCGTTCTGCCATTTTGGTTGCTTGCTTCATGCCATCGATAAAGCGTGCATGTGTTTCCGCTGATTGTGGCTCGTAATACACGTCGTAGCCCGCCATTTGAATACAGCGGATGCCCAGTTTGTACGCAAGAGAAATCGCTTTCTCCATGATGATGAAAGACTCTGTGCGAATCGCTTCATCCATAGAACCGAATGGGAATTTACGGTGTGCGCTTAGACACATTGATTGGAAAGGCATTTGATGCTTTTCACATAGGCGGCGAAGCTCGTAAATCTCTTCGTCTGACCAATCGAGACGTGCACGACGCTCGTCGGTCTCATCGACAGAGATTTCGACAAAGTCGAAACCCGCGTCTTTAGCATAAATAAAACGTTCTTCCCAAGTGAGAGAAGCCGGCATTGCTTTCTCGTAAATACCTAATCTGAATTTGTTTTTAGAATCAAACATTCTTTTTCCTTAAAAGAGTTGTTGTTCTATACGCGCCGTGATGTCTTGGATTTTGTTGGCAATTTCTTCATAGCCTAACGCTTTCATTTTTGGCGTTAGTGAAGAGACACTTACCGCGTATACAGGGGATTTGTTCTTGTCGAAAATAGGGACAGCAACACAAGAAATGCCTGCTTCGTTCTCTTCATCGTCCAGCGCATAACCGCGCGCTTTGATCTTGTCGAGAACATCGAAAAACTGAGATTTATCGAGAATCGTATTCTCAGTTAATGGCTTCATGGTGCTGACATTACGCTGCCAGTAGGTTTCGCGCACAGCGTCAGAGCTGAACGCTAGGTAGCATTTACCAGCGGCAGAGCAGTACATAGGAGAGTGCAAACCGACGTATGTGCGAGTACGAAACGCGGAATTTACCGGCTCAAACTTATCTTTGAAGATGATGTTGTCAGCGTCAAAAGAGAGAAAGTTCACCGTCTCATTCACATCGTCGAGCAGCTCAGAGAGGTAAGGCTTAACAGTGCCAGTCACGTCAGAGTTGATGGCTGCGTGACCTAGCTGAACTAGCTTCATTGTTAAGCGATACTCTTTGCCTGAGCACATTTGAGCAACATAACCAGAGGCTTCAAACGTTGCCAAAATACGGTGGACAGAAGACTTATTGAAGCCTGTCCCTTCAGACACTTTCTGTAGTGAGACGCCATTAGGATAATTCCCAAGGAACTCCAGAACAGTCAGTGCTTTAGACAACGATTTAATTTGCTCACTCATATATGTGCTACCAGTGTTTACCTATTTCAGTATGGAAATTTTCTGCAATATCACGTCCATTGCTTCCGGCTAAAGCGCGGCCAGCAATAAATGACTTTGCAGACAGATTCTTAAACAAATGCAGATCGTCTGGCACAATACCACCAGTAATGGATAGTTCAATTCCTATATCCGATAATTTCTGCATTTTTATCAAATCTTCTTCGGTCCAGCTCACACCAGCCAGTTCGGCATCACGGGAACGGTGATAAATTGCTTGCGTAATACCCATATCGACCCAAGCGCGTGCGTCATCCATAGTCCAGTGGCCGTACAGTTCAATTTGTACTTCGCCGTTAAACTCGTCAGTGACTTTCTTCGCTGAGCGGATAGTTTCAATGTGAGCGGCTGCGCTAACGGTTACCCAGTTGGCACCGGCTTCCATTGCTAGACGGGTTAAAATTGCGCTCGCATCGGTGATTTTCATATCACACACGATAGTGTGGTTTGGGTACTTTTCTCTCAGGATTCTTACGCTGTCTACGCCGTGAGCAAAGGCCAGAATCGTCCCGATTTCAATCACGTCGAGCTTGTCTGCAACATGCTCAATAGACGCGAGTGCGGTATCAATATCCGTAGCATCAAGCGCCATTTGTAACAAAGGCTTAGATGGTTTTAGTAAGGACTTAGGCATCCATTTCTTCCTCAAATTGTTTAAACAACTGAACCAGTCGTTGGTAGTGCTTGTATTTCTTCTGATATTTTTCGTAGTTTGCTGGGTTCGGCTCAACACGAGAAGCTGAGTGAGTAACGCTTTGCGTGCACTCTGCTAAAGAAGCAAATTCACCAGCGCCAACCATAGCCATCATGGCTGCGCCAAGTGACCCTGTTTCATCTACGTCAGAGACTTCAACTGTCATTCCGGTAAGGTCTGCCAGCATTTGCATCCAAACAGGGCTGGAGGCAGGACCGCCCGTCACTTTCAGCACATCCGCTTTCGGGAAACGCTGACGCATACGTTCAAGATGAAGGTTGTGGCAGAACAGAATGCCTTCCCAAATCGCTTGAATTAGGTGGCCTTTAGTGTGGTGAGACTGTAATCCGTAGAAGCCAGATTTAAGCCCTAAGCCTTGGTTTGAACCATAAAGGAATGGCACGAAGTAGACTGAACTAGATGCCGGGTCTAATGCATCGACTAATGCTTGATTCTGAGCATGGTCGAGTTTGCCATCTTCACCAAGGTAGTCAGCAAACCACTCATAGTTACCAGCTGAGGTTGGGCTTGCTTCATGAATGATGTATTCCCCATCGACCGCATAGTGGCCATAGACAAAGTTGTGTGTCTCTTGAGTGACTTGCTTGGAGATACCTGAGGTGACCGCCCAAGTGCCCATCACATAATTCAAGGTGTCTTCTGATGAGTTGATACCAGAGCAGATCGCTGTTGAAACCACATCAAATAGACCACCAAAGACTGGAGTGCCTAGTGCAAGGCCTGTCTCTTCAGCGATAGCGGCTGTAATTTTTCCCGCTTGCTGCTGAGGTTTTACTACCGGTGGCAGCGCGTCCCAGATCTCTTCAATACCAAAGGTTGTCAGCAATGCTTTGTCGTATTCGCCAGTGATGGAGTTGAAGAAATTGCTTTCTGAAATGTTGGTCAGCTCAGCCGCAACTTCACCCGTTAAGCGATAACGTAGGTAATCGTGCGACATCATGACCGCTCCGATTTGGTTGTAGCGCTGACGGTCGTTCTCTTTGATCCAACGAATGATCGATACTGGATGACCTGTCCATAGAGTTTGCAATGTAGTTGGGTAGATCTCTTGTGCTTTGCCTTGCTCTAACCACTCTTTAACGATAGGTAGCGAGCGAGAGTCTGACGACATGATGCCGTGGCCCAAGTTTTTACCCTGTTTGTCTAGTAGGTAAACGCCTTTACCTTGCGCTGAAATGCTTAAGCCTTTGATGGCTGTTGGCTCAACTTGTGTGGTTTCAAGTAGCTGTTTAATCACGGCGACAGCGTTGCCCCACAGCGCGTCTAGGTCGCGTTCTACCCATCCTTGCTTTTCGTTAATGACACTCGCTGAGACACGAGCCAAGCCTTGCTGTTCGCCTTTGGCATTGAACAGAGCGGCTTTCATAAAGGTACCGCCAGAATCAATTCCGATGTAGTAATTCATTATTTGGCATCCAGTAAGTCATTGTGAATTTTTACTACCAACTTTCTAACAATCGAGCTGTCGTCATTTTCAATGTTGGTGATATGAACGGTATCGGGTGTGAAGAGATAGAACTGCTGCGGTTTGGCATGAATAAAGTTCAGTTCAACACCTTCGAACTCATAAAACTGCAGATCTCTCTGTTCGTTGTAAGGTTCTGCGAGCTTGTGGTCACCAGTGTCTTTAGACCAAGCCATGATCTCTGAACCTTTAAGTACAATTTGTAGATCTGAGTAGTGCTTATGTACTTCTGGCTTAAAGCATGCGAGTGGTTCTTTTTTGTATTCCAGTACAACGAACCAAGCTTGGTCTGCATCAAAACCAGGCAAGGTGTGGCGGCCAATCGCTAGAGCATCGGTATCTAGACTGTTGATATGCTCAAGCACATTTTGAACAGCGACTGGGTAGCTTCGGGTAAATTTAGAGGGTTGAGTATTTCCGACTAGCATAAAATTCTCTATTTAAATAAGCGGCTTAAAAGCTCTGCGAGCCCTGTCTTGTCATCGTTATTTTTCTCTGTGACAAGGTCTGCGGTGTTTTTAACGGTGTCGTCGGCATTGTGCATGGCGATACCGAGACCTGCGGCTTGCAGCATTGAGATGTCGTTGTGGTTATCACCGACAGCGACACACTCTTCAAGGTGGATGCCTAGTGGTTCGATGTAACGAGTAAGCGCATTGCCTTTACTGTTTCCTTTCGCTGCGAAATCGACGCGATCGATCCAAGAACGCTCTCCATTAAAGTGGTCTTGGACAAATGGAAGTTTGGCGAATTGGTCGACTTCTCCCTCGACGACAAATTTCCAAACGTACTCGGACGCAGCGGCTTCATGATGGAAGTCGTCGACTTTCTGGATGTTCGGACGTTTCGCTGGTGGAAATGTCTCTGACCATTCAAGTAGCGCTTCCATGTATTCGATAGGGCGACTTTTTGAGTAGAGCATGGCGTCACGCACATACATCACCATCTTGAGATCATGTGCTTGAGAAAGCGTGATAAATTCAGCAGCCATCTGTTTGTCGATGGCATTCTCTTCAAGAACGGTATTGGTTTGGTAATCAAAGATATAAGTACCGTTACAGCAAATGATCGGCGTCGATAAACCCAACTGTTCGTAGTAAGGTTTAGCAGCAACATGGTGACGGCCTGTCACTATCACCACATGTGTGTCTTTTGCGATGTTCTTGATAGCATCGATTAACTCTTGACTGATGGTGTGTTGAGAGCTGAGCACTGTTCCATCGAGATCGAGAGCTAGAAGCTTATGTTTACAAGACTTGTGCGGTGATGACGTATGCATGTGCGAGGCCTTACTTCTGTCCGTAGTATGAGTTCTTGCCGTGTTTACGGTTGTAGTGCTTATCAAGCAGTTCTGGTTGAATCGCGACCTCTGGGCTGATTGAGCGGGTTGCGGTTGCCATTGCTGCAATCTCTTCCATCACAACAGCGTTGTGGACGGCATCTGAACCATCTTTACCCCAAGTAAATGGTGCATGACCGGCTATGATTGCGCCTGGCATTGCTTGTGGATCAATATCGCGTTGGTTGAACTCTTCGATGATCACAAGACCTGTGTTTTTCTCGTATTCAGATTCAATTTCTGCTTTGGTAAGGAGTCGGGTACAAGGTACATCGCCGTAGAAGTAGTCGGCATGTGTGGTACCTAGTGCTGGAATGTCTCGGCCTGCTTGAGCCCAAATCGTCGCGTTGCGAGAGTGCGTATGAACAATGCCGCCAATGGATGGAAACGCTTTGTAGAGCTCAATATGAGTTGCGGTATCGCTAGATGGGTTCATTGTCCCTTCAACACGATTACCTTCAAGGTCGACAACCACAATATCGTCTGCCGTCATTACATCGTATTCAACACCAGAAGGTTTAATCGCAATGACACCACGCTCGCGGTCGATTTCAGAGACGTTACCCCAAGTGAAAGTCACAAGGCCGTATTTAGGAAGTTGTAAGTTAGCTGCGAGAACGCGTTCTTTTAATTCTTGGTACATAGTGATTTGCCAATGTTCAATAAGTAGAAGTCAGAAGGATGGAAATTAAGGCTGTCTCAGTGGATTGGCTGGACAGCCTCATCGGTTGATGTGCTTTAGGTTTACTTAGCTGCAACCTTGATCTTGTTGATCATCACATCACCGTTTTTCTCAATGTATGCGTTCCATACTGGTTGAATCGCTTCTTGGAAGGCTTTGCCATCAACGTCGCGGTTAACTTGCATACCATTCGCTTCAAGTTGAGAAATCATTTGCTCTTCTTTCTCAACGCTTAGCTTACGTTGCATTGCGACTGCTTCAGCTGATACTTCTTCGATGATTTTTTGCTCTTCAGCACTTAGCTTGTTGAACTTGCGTAGGTTCATTGTCAGAACCAATGGTGAGTAAGCATGCTGTGTCAGGCTCAGGTACTTTTGTACTTCGTCAAACTTGAACGACAGCGTTACTGGGATTGGGTGGTCCTGTGAATCAACAACGCCTGTTTCAAGTGCTGTGTATAGCTCAGAAACTGGTAGCTGTTGTGGGTTAGCACCTAGCTCGTTGAACATATCGTTCAGTGCTTTAGAGCCGTTTACGCGCATTTGCAGACCTTCAACATCAGAAGGAACACGAATAGGTTTTTCGTTGTTGGTCATGTTGCGGTAACCGTTCTCTGGGAAACCAAGACCTTTCAGACCGAATTTCTCGAACTTAGTTAGCACTTCTTTACCCGGTTCACCGTCCAGTACTTTGTATGCCGTTTGGCGGTCTGGGAACATGAACGGCAGAGTGAATGCTGCTGATTCAGGCATCAGGCCGTTGTAGTTGTTCAAACCAACCATCGTTAAATCAACGATGCCAGCACGAGAACCGTCGATCATCTGCTTATCACTGCCTAGCTGACCTTGAGGGTATACGTTGACTTTGATTTCGCCATTTGAACGAGCTTCTACTTCTTTCTTAAAGAAAAGAGATAGGTCTTGTTGCAGGTCAGACTCTGGTGCAGCGTGTGCAAGCTTAAGAGTTGTTGCAGCAAACGTGTTAGCGCTCATCGCGATGGTTGAAGCAAGTAGAGTCATTTTTAGTAGGGTTTTCATTATTATTTTCTCCGTCGAGGATTAACCAATGACATACGACATTGGCACAGTGATAATGCTAGGGAAGATGACAAACAGTGTGAGTAGGGCCATGTATGCAGCAATGAAGGGTAGTACGCCTTTCACAGCCGTCGACATTGGCACTCGAGCTACACCACACACTACGTTCAGTACGGTGCCTACTGGAGGCGTAATCAGACCAATTGAACAGTTGATAACGAACAACAGGCCAAAGTAAGTTGGGTCGATTCCAGCCATTTTGATAACAGGCATCAGTAGCGGAACCAGAATAAGAATGGTCGGGCTTAAATCCATCACCATGCCAACACACAGAACAAGCAGCATGATTACGGCCATTAGTAGTCGAGGGCTATCGACCAGTGGACCTAACATTTCAGCAAGCTGTTGTGGTAATTGAGCGACAGTAATTAGCCAAGCTGCCACCATGGCACAGCCCACCAAGAACATAACCATTGCTGTAGAGCGGCCAGCATTAAGTACAATGTGGTAGAAGCTCTTTAGCGTTAGCTCTTTATAAACAAACGTTGAGATGAAGATTGCGTACGCTGCTGCGACAACCGCCGCCTCTGTTGGGGTAAAGATGCCGAAGCGGATACCCACAATGATGATGACAGGCAAGAATAGAGCCCAGATACCATCTTTAAGTGCTGCGCGTTTTTCTGCTTTGGTTGCGCGCTCAGAGGTTGCTAAGTTCTCTTTGCGAACCGTCATGCGCCACACAAACATCAATGTCATACCCATCAATAGGCCAGGAACAATACCGCCTAGGAAAAGGTTTTTAATTGAAATACCGCCAGCAACACCGACTAAGATAAGTGGAATTGAAGGTGGGATAACTGGGGCGATGATGCCGCCTGACGCGAGCAGACCCATTGATGGTGCTTCTGGGTATTTAGCTGCTTTCATCATTGGGTAAAGGATACTTACCAATGCTGCTGCATCTGCTACCGCTGAACCTGAAAGACCGGCAAGTAGAACCGAAGTCATGATGGCTACGTAACCTAAGCCACCTTGGCGGTGACCAACATACGTAGTAGCTAGTCGAACAATACGTTGTGACAAGCCGCCCGACGCCATTACTTCACCAGCAATTAGGAAGAATGGGATTGCGAGTAGCGTAAAGCTGTCGACACCATTAATTAAAGACTGCGCAAGAATGTCCGCACTAAAGAAATCCATGTGCAGCATCAATGCCATTGAAGACAATAGCAGTGCAAACGCAACAGGAAGACCAAGTAAGATTGAGACAATCAATACCGATAAGAAAATGGCTAACGTCATTATTCTTTCTCCTCTTCTAAGCTATCTAGTTGCCAGTCAGGGTTGAAGATTCGAACAAACGCAATCACACCCATTAACACGCCTGACACCACGCCAGCTAAATAAAATAATGCTGAAGGAAGCCCTGTAAGTTGAGAAATATCTGACCAGTTGGACATCATTTGACGGTAAGAACCGATGTAAAGCATGCCGACTGAAACCAGTACTACCACCCAACAAATTCGTCTTAGTACGGGCACTGCTTTAGGGAAAAGTCGTTCAGAAAATTCCGCAACAGCGAGGTGCTCACCTCGGCGCAGCACAACGGCTGCACCGAGCATTACAATCCATACAAGACCAAGGCGAGATAGTTCTACAGAGGGACGAAGACCAGAGGAAAAGCCGTAACGCAGCACTACGTTTGTGAAGACCAGTACAATCATACAAGTCAGAATAACGGCCATGATGACGTCGATACTTTTCCAAATACTCTTAAATACACTTTGCATAAAGCTTTCCCCACCTCAGGCTAATTACAGAGACGTAATTTGGTCCCAGATTCCATCGTTGATTTCAATGCCGCCAGCCGCTGCGTGCTTGTCGATGAAGTTCTGAATTTCAGAACCTGCAATCATTACTGAACCTGTTTCTGCTGGCTCTGATGCCAAGACGTAGTCACGGATACGCTTCATTTCTTGTGCGTATTGGCCTTCACCAATTGTTTTGCTTAGGTCAATCGCGATAAGGAATTGTGAAACGCCGAATTCGCCGCCCATGTCTTCTGTTAGTGCTGGAACAGAGTTGCCACCAGTGATTGCGGTTAGCATCATGTCTAGCACGATTGCCATTGAAGAGCCTTTCCAGAAACCCATTGGCAGTAGACGTTTGTTTTCCCAAAGTACGTGTGGGTCTTTAGTTAGGTTGCCTTCGTTGTCGAAGCCACCCACAACAGGAAGTTCTTTGTCTGCAAGTACGAAGTTTTGCAGTTGGCCGTATGAGAATTGTGTCATTGAGCAGTCAACCACGACTGGTGGATCGCCTGCGATCGCCATGATCAGAGGGTTAGAACCAACGCGGTGATCTTTACCACCCCAAGCTGGCATTACTGCAATTGAGTTTGTTGATGCGATACCAGCAAAGCCTTCACGAGCCATTTTCAGAACGTATGCACCGCCACGCATCCAGTGGTTCGAGTTACGCATACCCACCATGCCGATACCGTAGTCACGAGCCAGTTCCATTGCACGTTCAGCACAGATAAGACCGTTCAGTACGCCAGGGCCAAAATTACAATCCCATTGCTCAAGTGCACCCATGCTGTTCACACATTCAGGCTCTGCGTTAAGCTTGATTTGACCTTTGTCTACTTGGTCAATGAACACTGGGAAACGGTTGATGCCGTGCGAATAAGTACCCTCATTAGCCATCTCAACAAAACCCGCGGCAAGCTTGGTTGCCATCTCTGGTTTCATGTCTCGAGCTAGTAGGATTCGTTCATATTCTTGTTGTAGTTTTTCAGTGGATACTAAAGGCATCTCTGTTCTCCGATAATGTAAATTCCATAATGCGGAATGAATTATTGTTGAGATTCCAAATTAATACTGTGAGCAAAGTGGCGCTTTATTTTCTTATTAAGTTTTTCTCTAATAACTGTTAACGAGTTAAAAAATGAAACAAAAAGATTCTTAAATTCCATAATGCGGAACAAAAAGCGTGCCCAGGATCAGGTTTCAAAGACTAAATCGAATGAAATTCGATAATTTTGTGGGAATAAACTTGTCAAATTATGGAATTCGAGCAAACCGTAACTTTACTGAATATAAAATAGTGGTGTTGAAATCTGAGGGAGTGGTCAAATTCAGAGAGGGAAATGCGCACTGTTGGCTTCTCTTTTATATAGTGGTTTTGTTGTTTTGGAATTATTGTTGGTAAATCTTCGTTAAGTGTTGGAGTCAGCTTTTATGAAAATAGTTATCGCACCAGACTCGTTTAAAGAATCTTTATCGGCTGTATCGGTGGCGGCGTGTATTGAACAAGGTTTTCGTGAAGTCTTCCCCGACGCGGATTACGTGACCTTGCCTCTGGCTGATGGCGGTGAGGGCACGGTGGATGTTTTGCTCAAAGGTTTATCAGGGGAAAAGCGAGTAACTCAGGTTGAAGGGCCGTTGGGTGAACTTGTAAACGCGCAATGGGCGATGCTTGAGCCATCTGCACGAACTTCGAAAAAAACGGCACTGATTGAGATAGCGGCGGCGTCGGGTTTAGATTTACTAACGCTAGAGCAGCGTGATCCGCAGGTGGCTTCTTCATACGGTACAGGTCAGCTCATTTTAGAAGCGATGAAGCAGGGCGCGCAAACGATTATTCTTGGCTTAGGTGGCAGTGCAACCAACGATGGCGGCGCGGGGATTGTTCAAGCGTTAGGTGGTAAGTTGCTCGACAGCACAGGGCAAGAGCTCAGCCGAGGCGGTGCCGCGTTATCTAAGTTAGCTTCTATTGATTTAATTGGCATAGATTCGCGCTACAAGGATATCGAACTGATTGTCGCGTGCGATGTTGATAATCCATTGTGTGGTGATAATGGTGCCAGCCATATCTTCGGCCCTCAAAAGGGAGCAACTCCGGAACAAGTTTTGGTTCTTGATAAGGCCCTCGCTCACTTTGCTAGAGTCGCTGAGTCACAAGGCTGTGTTGAAGGTGAACAGTCGATTTACGAACGTGCTGGTTGTGGTGCGGCTGGTGGCACACCGATGGGGCTGAGTTTGCTATTCAACATGCAGATTAAACCAGGCATTGAGATGGTGCTCGATGTATTACAAGCCGATGAGATATTGAAAGGTGCTGACCTTTTGATTACGGGGGAAGGGCAGATGGACAATCAAACCCTGCAAGGAAAAACACCGTATGGGATTGCTAAGCGAGCGAGTTTACAAGGTATTCCGACGATTGGGATTGCAGGCTCGTTGGGAACTCAAGTTGAGGCTTTGTATGGTGAGATGGCCAGTCTATTCGGAACTGTACGTTCTCCCCAGCCACTTGAACAAGTGCTACGAGAAGCCGAATTGAACCTAACCAGAACAGCAAGAAATATCGCGTCAACGCTGAAGTTAGGTCATGCGATTGTTAAATAAAGTAATGTAATACAGTGGCTTAGTTAACTCACCTGTTCGATAGGTTTTATAGATAGCAACGATAAATATAAACGATTATATTTTCCGGCCACTCAGGTCTATTCTTTACCCATATTATTTTAGTGGTTTTTAAAGTATTGAATCCACTTAAATCGAAGGTATGGCAACGATGCGATATCTTTTACCTTAAGGAATAGACCATGAGTAAAAAACTAACTACAGCTGCGGGTTGTCCTGTTGCTCATAACCAGAATGTTCAAACGGCGGGCAAACGTGGCCCACAGCTTCTACAAGATGTTTGGTTTTTAGAGAAATTGGCTCACTTTGATCGTGAAGTGATTCCAGAGCGTCGCATGCATGCGAAAGGCTCAGGTGCTTACGGTACATTTACCGTGACCCACGATATTACCAAATACACCAAGGCAAAACTGTTCTCTGAAGTTGGCAAGAAAACCGACTTGTTTGCACGTTTTACGACAGTAGCGGGCGAACGTGGCGCGGCTGATGCAGAGCGTGATATCCGTGGTTTTGCATTGAAATTCTATACTGAAGAAGGTAATTGGGACATGGTGGGCAACAACACGCCTGTGTTCTTCTTACGCGATCCTCTTAAATTCCCAGACCTAAACCACGCGGTGAAACGCGACCCACGCACTAACATGCGTAGTGCGAAGAACAACTGGGATTTCTGGACCTCTCTGCCTGAAGCACTTCACCAAATCACTATCGTAATGAGTGATCGTGGTATCCCTGCTACTTACCGCCACATGCACGGTTTTGGTAGCCACACGTTCAGCTTTATCAACAGTGACAATGAGCGTTTCTGGGTTAAATTTCACTTCAAATCTCAGCAAGGTATTAAGAACTTGTCGGATGCTGAAGCAGCGAAGCTGATCGGCGAAGATCGTGAAAGTCATCAACGTGATCTGCTAGAAAGCATCGACAACCAAGACTTCCCGAAATGGACACTTAAAGTTCAAGTGATGCCAGAAGCGGATGCGGCAAAAGTACCTTACAACCCATTCGATCTTACTAAGATCTGGCCACATGCAGACTACCCATTAATTGAAGTGGGTGAGCTAGAGCTTAACCGCAACCCTGAGAACTTCTTCGCTGAAGTTGAGCAGTCAGCATTCAACCCTGCTAACGTGGTTCCGGGTATTAGCTTCTCTCCAGACAGAATGCTACAAGGTCGCTTGTTTGCATACGGTGATGCGCAGCGCTACCGTTTAGGTGTGAACCATCAGCATATTCCAGTGAATGCACCTCGTTGCCCTGTACACAGCTACCACCGTGACGGTGCGATGCGTGTTGATGGTAACTTTGGTGGCACACTAGGTTATGAGCCAAACAATGAAGGCCAATGGGCAGAGCAACCAGATTTTGCAGAACCAGCATTGAATCTTGACGGTGCGGCAGCGCATTGGGACCACCGTGAAGATGAAGATTACTTCTCACAACCGGGTGATTTGTTCCGTTTAATGACTGCAGAACAACAAGCAATCCTGTTCGATAACACAGCACGTAACTTAGGCGGCGTGCCTAAAGAGATTCAACTGCGTCACCTAAGACACTGTTACAAGGCTGACCCAGCATACGGTGAAGGTATTGGTAAGCTGCTTGAAATCGATGTGAGTGAATTTAAGTCATAATCGATTGGCTTGATTCGTTAAATGAAAGGCCGTTGAGTTAATCACTCAATGGCCTTTTTTGTTACCTGTTTTAAATAAGTAATTAAGTTATTGAATCTTAGCCTATTACCTAACGATAGCTTTTTCCTATCGAAGTAATAAATTATGCCCATTATCTTTATGATTTGGGTGGGATTATCCTATGGCTATCAGTTTATAAAGTAGTAGAGTTTGAGATGAGTAAAAGTGCATTAATCGTTGAGGGTGGGGCAATGAGAGGCATCTTTGCAGCCGGAGTATTAGACGCCTTTATGCAAGATGATTTTCGTCCTTATGATTTTGCGATTGGTGTATCTGCGGGTGTGTCGAATCTGGTTGGTTACTTATCTCAGGCGCCAAAACGCAGCTACAGTGTGATTACCACGATGGCGACCGATAAAACGTTCTTTAATCCAGCTCGCTTCGCTAAAGGTGGCAACTTGGTTGACGTGAAGTGGTTATGGAATGAATCAAACCAACGTTACCCACTGGATTGTGGAGAGCTATTTTCAAGCATTCCACTGATTGCAGCGGTGACTAACGTTGACACAGGCAGTGCAGACTACTATCACATCAAGCCAGAAAATCTCTCGAACGTGGTTGAGGCAACAACTGCCCTACCTATCGCTTATCGTGAAACACCGTGTTTCTCTGGTGGTTGTTATACCGATGGTGGGGTCGCGGACTCAATCCCAGTTCGTGAAGCTTATCGCCGTGGTGCTCGTGAGATAACTGTGATTCTTTCTCACCCACTGAGCTACCGAATGAAGCCGCAGAAGTATCAATGGATGCTGAAAAAGCTGTTAAAGAAATTCCCAAACATTGCAGAGTCGATGGCGGTACGTGCTGAAAACTATAACCAGTCTTTGGAGTTCATTCGTAATCCGCCAGAAGATGCGACCATTAAGGTGATAGCGCCACCTGAGGCGTTCGCGGTTAAGCGACTCACTATGGATAAAGCGATATTGGATGCAGGTTATGAGATGGGCCTGAAAGCAGGGGAAGAACACTTGGCGATTCGCAAAGGGACCTATGGTTTAGATATCGAGGACTGCCACTTCTGCATCTAGTTTTGATACTGAGATAAACCAAAAAGCCACGCTATTCTTAAGAACCTGCGTGGCTTTGTATTTGTAGAGCTAGTTTGTTTTTAACTCAGTCAGTTATTCGACGAGTTCGTTGCCGCTGGTGTTGCCTGCAAAGAAAGCATCAACACTGGTTAGGGTTGTGTTCGCGATATTGAACAGAGCATCTTTGGTTAAGAAAGCTTGGTGACCTGTGAATAGCACGTTGTGACAAGCCGATAGACGGCGGAACACGTCATCAACAATTACGTCATTCGATTTGTCTTGGAAGAACAGCTCTTTCTCGTTGTCATACACATCCAGACCAAGCGCGCCAATCTTACTCTGTTTAAGCGCTTCGATAGCTGCTGTGGAATCCAGTAGTTCACCACGGCTAGTGTTGACGATCATCACGCCGTCTTTCATCTTCTCAAATGCAGTCGCGTCTAATAGATGGTAATTCTCTTTGCTCATTGGGCAGTGCAGAGAAATCACATCAGACTCTTTGTAAAGCTCGTCTAGCTCTACATATTTAGCGCCTAGCTCAACGGCTAGTGGGTTTGGGTATGGGTCGTAACATAGGATGTTCATGCCCAAGCCTTTCAGAATGCGCATGGCCGCTAGGCCAATTTTACCGGAACCAATCACACCCACAGTTTTGCCGTAGAAGTTAAAGCCAACTAAGCCTTCTAGAGAGAAGTTTGCATCACGAGTGCGTTGGTATGCCTTGTGAAGTTTACGGTTCAAACACATCATCATGCCGACAGTGTGCTCTGCTACTGACTCTGGTGAATAAGCAGGAACGCGCACCACTTGCAAGCCAAGCTCTTTGGCTGCGTCTAGGTCGACCTTGTCAAAGCCAGCACAGCGCATTGCAATCAGTTTTGTACCGCCTTGTGCAAGAATCTCTAGCACTTCTCGCGATAGGTCGTCGTTTACAAATGCACAAACCACTTCGTTGTCGTGTGCCATTTTCGCTGTGGTTGTGGTGAGGCGAAAATCATGGAAATGAAACTCAGCGTTGAGTTCGCCTTTCGCAAGGTTGAATGATTTTTCGTCGTATGATTTTGAGCTAAAAAAAGCAATGTTGAGCATGGCTTCCTCTCTTACCTAAAAAATGAATACCCCAATTATGTTTATTTGATAAGGGGTAAAAACTAACAACTCCGTTCAGTGTGCTAGAGTTTTTTTGTCTTGTCTATCACCATTAGTCATTGTAATTACAATGGTTATTTGGTCTCTTGTTGTTATTTACTGAACATCAAAAATCACATTACGATGTAGCTTGCTTATAAGTTCATCAATGCAGAGTCGATCTTACTTTCGAGTATTGAACATTTTTTTGGTCTCTTTTTCTGACCAGAAGTTAATGTTGAATTGCGCGTCGTCACTCAGTTCTACTCGATGCCAATATTGAGGTGGACTTGTGGCAAATTGCCCGGCTTCAATAGTGATAACGGTTTCTGGTTCTGTCGCTTCTGCATCGGCAAAGCCATAGAAAGTGACGGTGCCTTCCATTACGCAGATCTGACCAAACACGCCTTCAGCCGTATTGTGATGATTGAGCAATGCTGCTGGGATGTTGTCCTTAGTGAAAAACGGTGTTGAACGTTGGATTTTCCAGTGAGAAGGAATACGTAAATGACTCATATAAAACCTCTTATTTAACTTTAACTGTTCTTTGAAATAGATACTTCGGTATTTTAGGTGGCCTATCTTTACCAGTAATTTTCACTGCTGAATTGACCAGGCTTTCGGCGTAGATGCTTTTCGAAACCTAAACTTGTTAGCGCGTCACTTGTGTCACGAACCATTTGCGGATTGCCGCAAAGGTAGAAGAAACTGCGGGTTTGATTGAAAGTGACAGACGCGGCTTGCTCGAGGTCGCCTCCAAGTAACAAACTTGGGATTCGTCCGCGCAAAGTTCCGGTAACTGATTCTCTAGAAATAATTGGCACATATTTAAGTCTCCCTTGAAAGTGATCAACGAGTTGAGTGATACGATCTCGATAAGTCAGGTCTTGCTCTGTTCTGACGGCATGCACCAGAACCAGATTTTTGAATAAAGAGGCTTTCTCTGAAGCCAACTCACCCTGTTGTATCTGCATGCTCTCAAGCATTGAGATAAATGGGCCTACCGCGGTTCCGGTTGAAAGCATCCATAGATCGTCGGCGATCTCTGGGATCTCATCTAATGTCATAAAACCACTTGGGTCTTTCCCGACAAAGATGTCATCGCCGGCTTGCAATTCGTGAAGTTGAGGCGAGAGCTGACCGTTCTGATCCTTAATAATCAAAAATTCTAGCTGTTGATGGCCTTGCTCATGCTCTGGTGCATTCACCATGGAATAAGCACGTCTCACGAACTCACCTTCGTTATTGAGCAAACCAAGCTTAGTAAACTGACCTGCTTGATAAGAAGAGACAGGTGCACTGACTTGGAGTGAGAACAATTGATCTGTCCATTCTGTCTTGTTTAGGACTTTGCCTGTGACTAAACCATGAGGAATATCTGTCATATCATCACCTTTAAGAAGAGAAGTTATCTCATTAAGGATACTCAACTATTTACAATTTAGAGTTGCATGTACCATGCCAATAATGAGAATGCTTATCAATACTGACTTTGAGGGTGATTGTTGGATCAAATGTTGTCAAAAAGACAGTGTTAAAATTGTGTCCAAATGACGCCATTATGTGTTTTGGTTTCTTTTTAATAAGCTTTGGCAAGTTGAATATCGTTGAAACAGGTTGAGTGGTTTGACCCCTAGGATATTCAACCAATTACTGAAGAGAATAATTTATAGATGCGTATAATGGCGGCTTTCGTTCTCAATATAACTGTGTTTTATGCTTGATAATCTTCGTATGGCCTTGAACGTATTGTTCGTGACCATTAATACTGCATTCACCGCATTGGCTGTGAGCCTGTTTGCCCTAATCAAACTTATTTTGCCAATCTCTGTCATTCAAAAATCATGCACTCGCTTAGCTAACTTCATATTCTGGTGCTGGGCTTCTCTTAATTTGTGGATGTTGAACGCCAACAACGACATCGAATGGCAAGTGGAAGGGGGGGAAGATATTTCGACCAAGCAGTGGTATTTGATGATGTCGAATCATCTAAGCTGGGCGGATATTGTGATTTTGTCTTCGATCTTAAAAGACAAAATGCCGATGACTAAGTACTTCTTGAAACACGAATTGCTGTACGTACCATTTGTTGGCTTGGCATGCTGGGGTTTAGATATGCCATTCATGAGACGCCACTCTCGTGAGTTTCTATTACGTAACCCTGAACGCCGTAATGATGACTTCAATGCAATCAATAAAGCGTGTACTAAGTTCAAATTAGCACCGACAACATTGGTCAACTTTGTTGAAGGGACTCGTGCAAACCACGAGAAACTTGCGTCAGCGAAAACTCCTTACCGCCATCTATTGAAGCCGAAAACGGGTGGTGTGGCTTTTGCCTTATCTGCAATGGGTCCAATTTTGGATGGCATCGTGGATGTGACTTTAGCTTACCCTGAAAACCAAACCTCTCCGTTTGAAGATATGTTGAAAGGCAAAATGACTAAGGTCGTTGTGCGTATTAAATTGCATCCAATGGATGAGAACGTGAATGGTAACTACTTCGAAGATAAGGCATTTAAACGTCGCTTCCATAGCTGGTTAAACAACACTTGGAAAGAGAAAGACGCCTATCTTGATACGGTCTATGGGGTTGATAAGCCTTCTGAGTTAGAGACAGTTGATGAGGCTGATAAGCTTTATAAGAAACAAGAGCAGTAAGATCAAACTGAATGAATAGTATTAAAAAAGCCGATAGCTCATTGAACTATTGGCTTTTTTATTGATTCGACTTTCTTGACCTTCAACAATCAAGTTAGTACTTACTATGGTTTAACCGCTTGGTAGGCATCAATAATATGCTTCACTTGGCTAGGTTTACCTTGTTTCTCCTGCCCTTGATGGATACGCAAGTAGTGCTGCAGTGTTTTAGCTTTGTACTGCTGAGATACCTTAATCTGCTCATCGTTGTTTGGAGTCCAGATCTTGTCACCGACGTTTGAAATCTCGCTTACTGTCGGAGTATCTACTCTTTCACCTCGGTTATTGCTGACCAACAAAATCTCGTAGTAGCGGCGATTCTCCTCAATCAACACCTCATCAATCAGGCCGAACTTGAGCGATTTTAAGTGGCTTCTTAGCTCAAACTGCTGATGAACCGGGCAGAGTAAGAAGTCGATCGTTTTGTCTGGATGCTGGCGGTGAATATCGTCCACAAGCTTCTGTGTTAGATCGCCACCGACTCCTGCAATGATGACCAGGTGCTTGCCCGTGTGTTTTTCCAATGGGATTGCAGAGACATTCATGCAGTAGACTTGCCATTGGCTAGTGACTTTTTGTTGTGTCATCTCGCTTTGTGGAAAGTAACGCGCCAGTTTGCTTTCTAGCTCGTTCATTAGAGATGGAACAATATCGACAAAGTGAATGTGAGGGGCTTTGTTATCCGCCAACAGTTGAACACCCAAGAAGCCATGATCACAGCAACAGTCCCAAATGTGTTGGTAGTCATTACTGACAAGGGTGTGGAGAGTTTGCAGTCGGTTACTTAGCTTCATAAGGTTCGTATCGTTGGAAAGGTGAGTTGTCGTGTTGAACGCGCATTGTAATGACTTTCTATAAAAACAAAAGCACCGAGAGCGTGAGCCCTAGGTGCTTTTGTTTTCATCGGTATCCGAGTAAGGGATTTGTTAGGGCAACTTATGAAGCCTTTGCAACTGCCCTGATGTGGCCCTCAACTCGATTTTTTCCGAGTTGTTGAGCGATAAGCTTTGCTTGCTCAGCAAGTGCTAGGGCTGTATCTGGCTCTCCCTCTATCTGAGAAAAACCGACACTCACGCCTAAAGATAGGCTGATGTCTGGCGTCACAATCGTTTTCTCTGCTACGCCAATTCGGCATTGATCCAGTTGGAACTTGGCGTCGTTAGCGTCGTTTGCTTTGAATAATACCGCGAACTCTTTGCCTCCAACACGAGCAAGGCACAGCCCTTTAGGCTTCGGAAAGTACGAGCGCAATGCCTCAGCTGTTAGCTTGATCATCTTGTCACCCACGGCTTCACCATAAGCACGGTTTAAGTGATCAAAGTTATCGATATCGAGTAGAGCGATATAGGTTTCTGGCTGGTTGGCGTAGTTTTCCAATGCAAGGTTGAAGCTACTTTTATTGTCTAATTGCGTCATTAGGTCTTTACTACTCAACTGGTGCTGAAGCAGTAAGTTGGACAGTGAGACTTCCGTGTAATCTCTGATCATACGTAAGATATTCTGGCTAATAGGCAAGTTCGCATTCACATATAACACTGCAATTAACTGCTGACGTGAGTATAAAGGGAGGCAATAGTGGCGCTGGTCTATTTTGAGTTTACGGGCGAGTGGATCAGCGTCTTTACCGTTTCGATAAACCATAGCATTTGCGACAAAACGTTCTGAGAGCGCTTTGTCACAATGCACCGTTGATTTGTTCCCATGATAATCAAGCGTACTGAATGAGTGGTTCTCTGGTTGATACAGGCAGAACTGAATACCTTTATGGTAGGTAAAGTTATCCAAAATAGACTTCAGTTTGCGTTTAAAGCTCGCAAGGTCTTCTGCTTTATTGAGTTGAGATAAAGAGACATTTAAACGATAAGCCAGGTAGTTGGCACCAATCCACAATAGAAGGAGCGAGCCAAGTACAACGCCTGTTAATGTAAATTGATGTGAACTGGTTAAGATGTCATGACGATCTGTGCCGGCAATAAACACCCAATTCAAGCTGTTGTCTGCGTCAAATACCGATATTTTGAAGTTATCTTGATAGTAGTATTCGTGCTTTCCGGCCAATTGCCCTTGTGAAAGTTGGTGGCTAATGCCCGCATGATAGCTAATGGACTTCGAGCCAATTCGTTTTGGGTCTGGATGGAAAACGAGCCGTTCAGTTGCTTTATCTACAACAAATACATAGCCATTATTTAGCGTTTTTAAATCTCTTAAGCCTTGTGTGGTGTGCAGTAAATCAAACTCAATCCAGATTTCTTCGTTGAGCTTTTCTGCAGTGTGTTTGACTGCGAAAACCCATCGACCATCTGCTTTCTGGTAAACGGAAGAGATGTAGAAATCTTCAACAACACCGTCTATTGAATGCCATTGTATTGTGGCGATTTGGTCATTGGACAGAGGAAGACCACGAGTGGAGACGTAATGCTGGGAGTTAGGTTGGTATCGGATGATATCGGAGAAGTTTGGTGTTCTTTTTAGAATATTATCGCTGAGCTCACGAAACTTTTGGTCGCTAAAGTCGGTGGTATTGGGTAAGCCTAGGCTGGTTTCTAAGAAATAGAGTTTGCCGAATACGGCCTCGATGTTGGAACGAATAGTCGCGCTTGCGATGCGAATGTTTGATGCTGACTGGTTGGTTGCTGCGGTCTCTACTTTTTCTAATTGAGCTGCTGCGAGGTAAAGCATTCCTCCGGTTAATAAGATTATGTATGGTTTAAAAAGCCGAATAAGTGTTTTAGGTAAAGCCATGATATCCAAAGACGTGATAGATTCATTTTTATAGTACGGCCATACTAAACAGTTTTATTAATCACATCAATGCAAATGATTCCATATAAAAGAATGAGTTTTGTGATATTCAGCTAACAAAAAAGCCAGCTAGAAATATAGCTGGCTTTTATGGTTTTTGCTTTTTTATTGAGCGGGGTTAACTTTCACTTAACTCAGTTTTGTTTGGTGAGTAGTGCAAAATAGCCATCGATGTTGGAGACAACAACATTTCGCCTTCAGCGTGACCTGGTTTTACATTTCTCAGGTTGGTATCACATATCGTCACCCAGTTTTGTTCACGATCATTGGGTAAGCTGAAACGTGCTGGGGCATTGGTTTGGTTGATGAGGTAAATGAGTTCATCGCCATCTTTACCTATACCAAGGTGCAGTGCCACAGAACTTAAGCGGTTCCAATCATCATGCTCCATCAGCGTGCCATCAACACGGCTCCAGAAGATACGGTTAGAGTTACGTTTCTCGCCACTGAATGCCTTGATAAAAGGCACCATGTATTGCTGTCGTGCGGCGATCATCTCAGATAGCCAAGTTTTGAAGTAGGTCTTGCGCTCTGAATCTTCCCAGTTCAGCCAACTCGTCTCACTATCTTGGCAGTAAGCGTTATTGTTTCCTTTTTGAGTATGGGATAACACGTCTGCCGTCAGAATGTGCGGAATACCGAAAGCAAACAGCAGGCTCGCCATGAAGTTGCGTTTCTGCTTTTCACGAGTCGCGATAACCAACAGGTTTTCGGTTTCACCCTCTACACCGTAGTTTTCTGAGCGGTTGTCACCATGTCCATCACGGTTGCTTTCACCATTTTCTTCATTGTGCTTATGCTTGTACGAGACAAGATCTTGCATAGTGAAGCCATCATGGTAAGTGATGTAGTTAACAGTGAGTTTGTAAGGCCAGTGCGCCGCACTGTAGATATCACGAGAACCCATTAGGCGCGTAGCAAATTCTTTAAGGTAGCCTTGGTCACCACGCCAGAAGCTACGTGTAATGTCTCTCAGTTTGTCGTTACATTCGTTCCAACCAAACGGAAAATTACCCACCTGGTAGCCATTTGGGCCGATATCCCATGGTTCTGCAATTAATTTGGTCTCTTTAAGCACTGGATCTTGAGCTACCGCTTTAAAGAAAGCCGCCTCAGGGTTGTAGTTGTCCCCTTCGCGTCCTAATGTGGCTGCCAAGTCAAAACGGAAGCCATCGACTTGGAATTCGCTTACCCAGTAACGAAGCGTGTCCATAACTAGGTTGAGTGCTGGCTGGTGGGTGAGGTCGACTGTATTTCCACAACCGGTGAAGTTTGCGTAATGGCAGCCGTGCTTAATATACGTGCGGCTATCCAATGCTTTTAGGTTGAAGGTTGTTCCGCCTTCGCCACCTTCCGCTGTGTGGTTGTACACCACGTCTAAGATCACCTCGATACCATTGCGGTGCAGCTCACGAATAGCCGTTTTGAGTTCTGTGACGGCGTCTTTTTCTGCATAGCGAGGGTCTGGCACCATGAACAAATAAGGGTTGTAGCCCCAATAGTTCACTTTATCCATATCAAGCAGATGTGGTTCGTGCATGCAGGCCGCAATGGGTAAAAGCTGTAGAGAATTGATGTTTTGCTGTTTGTAGAATGCAAGCATCTCTGGGCTCACTAACCCCAGATAACGGCCTTTGGTATTACTAGCTACTTCAGGATGAAGTTGAGATAGGCCTTTAACATGCGTTTCAAATAGAACGGTCTCTTCACGGCTAATTCGTGGTTTTTCGACGTCTTGCCAATCGAAGGCATCATCAACAACGACACACTTTGCCATCGCAAAGCTTTTCTCATTGCTATAAGGCGTGGTGTAGTGGAGCGGCTCGCTTATTGCCTTAGCATAAGGGTCAGAAAGTAATATTGGACCATTATCTGTTTCTGCAATAAAACCGTATTTTTGCCCCGCCTTAATACCTTCGATAAATACATATCGAATATCAGCGTATTCATTGTCCAATTTATAAGTTGTGAATTCATCGTTCTCATCAAAAAGAGCGAGTGAGAGAGATTTACAGTCAGGAGAATAAATAGAGAAGTTGCAGCCAGTGTTACCTAGCGTTGCGCCTAGCGGATAAGGGCGAGCGAGCGTTCTAGTCATTGCTTGATTTCTTGTTCGTTTATCAACATCAGTGAACTATTAGTAAAAGGCTTTGTCACAGTAAGGTCAAGCATCTTCACAGATTAATTACGGTTAAAAAAATAATTGATCGATGAAGTTCAAATTATATATTTGAAGTAGATCTCACTTATGCTGAATAATTAGATCTTCGTGCTGTCTACTCCTCCTAGATTAAGTGATCTACCTCTTTAAAACACCATTCTGTATATTTTCTACTCCCCTCTAGTCCCCCTTAATTTAGTTGGGGGTGGAGGAAGTCAAACTTGTCATCCCCTCTTAATATTGACCCCGTTGAAACGAATCAGGGGAAACCCTAAACCTCTCTATCTTACGACTACCATAACTGCCTTTGGTTGCCGCAAGAGAGCAAAATATAAAAACCTAAAATAAATCGTCCTTAATGGAGTTAAGAATGAAAAAAGTAAGTTTGATTGCTGCTGCAGTGGCGACTACGCTAGCTGCTGGCTCTGCGTTCGCTGTTGACTTTAATGGTTACATGCGTGCTGGTACTGGTATTAGCGCAAGTGGTTCTGGTGATGTATCTGTTAATAAAAACGGTATTGGTCGTCTAGGTAACGAAAATGACAACTATTCTGAGTTTGGTTTTTCTGAAGAGCTAAAAACAGGCGAGCAAACTTGGCGCCTTGAGTCTATGATCGCTTCTGGTGCTCCTGGTGAGAATGGTTGGGAAGATGCTGACTTCAACGTTGCTCAGTTTGCTGTTAAGGCAAAAGGCCTAATCTCTTCAGATAAAGAAGCAACTATCTGGGCTGGTAAAACATACTACCAACGTAAAGATATCCACATCACTGACTTCTACTTCCTAAACACTTCTGGTACTGGTGGTGGTATTGAAAACTTATCAATTGGCGACCAGAAACTATCGGTAGCATTGATTCAAGATAATGGCTCTCAAGAGTCTGACACAGATAAATACGGTTGGGTTCCAGGTACTAACCCTGGCGATGCTCCAACTTGGGGTGTTGTTGGTAAAGAATCTGAAGACGTAACTGGTTACATTGCTGATGTGCGCCTAGCTAACATTGGTCTTTGGTCTGACGCTTCTCTAGAAGTTGCAATGGCATACAACTTTGCTACTTCGACTGATGGTCAATCTGTTAAAGGTGATGACGGTCTATTAGTAACAGGTATCATCCACCAAGGTATGGATAATGGCTTTAACCAAACTGTATTACAGTACGGTACTAACGGCTACGGTGTTCAAGCTGCTAACTTCTGGGGTGCTGGTGCATATTACGACCGCTCAGGCGACCAAAATGACGCAACAGGTTACCGTTTGATCAACTGGGGTGTAATGAACCTTGGTGAATCATGGGAAATGGGTCACCAACTTGCTTACCTAGCTGGTTCTGAAATTGGTGCATCTAAGCAAGATATTGATCAGTACTCTGTAGTAGCTCGTCCAATGTACAAGTGGAACGACACAATGCGTACAGTATTTGAAGCTGGCTATAACGCTGGTGAGAAAATCAACAGCGCAGGTACTGGTGTAGAAGACTTTGGTAACGCTAAATTCACAGTAGCTCAAGCTTGGGCAATGGGTGACAGCTTCTGGGCTCGTCCTGAAATCCGTGTTTACGGTTCGTACATCCTAGATACTGAAAATGACAACGCATTCGGTACAAACGAAGATACTGAATACGTAGCTGGTATCCAAGTAGAAGCTTGGTGGTAATCACCTAGCGTAACAAATCCTAAACTGTCCTAATTCATAGCCGGCTCGCGTCGGCTATTTTTTTAAGGAATGTACGATTAAGCAGATCGTTCCCTAGGTGAATAGTTTTCTTTGTGGTAATTAAAGTTAGTAAATTTCTTAAAAAAATAACAAGAAGGAAGAGTTATGTATTTTAAAGCTCTAATGTTGAGTGGCTGTGTTGCATTGGCCGGTTGTCAATCTGCACAAGTTGTAGAGCAGGTGCAAGTGGCACAAGCTGAACAAGTTAACTCTCTTGCTGGTCTTCAATTTGCCCCGATGAAGCTTCCCAGCTCGGCAATTTTCGATATAACACCAGACAGCCAAATTTTGAACTATCAGGGTATAAACAGCCCTGTAGTAGCGATCGAACTACCAGCGGATCGTGGTGAGTATTCTATTAAGATTACAAGCATGATCGGCGACACCGCATTTGTTCCTAATGCGGTTATCTATGATAAAAACGGTCGTGAGTTAGAGCGTTACGGTAAAGAGCACTTTGAATATACGAAACCAAGACTACATTTGGGCAATCGCCTTGTCGCAGAAAATGATTTCTACCCACCGACAACGGCTGAGTCTGTATACTTAGTTATCTATACAGAGCAAGAAGACCTTGATGGTTTTACTGATGTTATTCACCCTGCTCGTTTAGACGCGGAAGGCCGTGGTAACTACCTACCAGAAGTAGAAGATATTCCAGTTCCAAACTCAAACGTTGGTAAAATCGAAGTCGCTATTGATCGAGTTGGTTTCTTCTCGTTCGGTTCAAGCAGTGAATCAAACGCTAAGCCTGCGGCAGCCGCGAAAGTTGAAACAATTCAACCAGAGACACAAACTTACTACCACAATGCAATCAAAGCCGCTGTCGAAGCTGACAATATTCCAAAAGCTTTGGGTCTATTAGACGAAGCGAAAGCACTAGGCATTGAAGGCGCGCAAGAAGTCTTTGTAAAAGCAGTTAATAAAAAGTAACTGACACAATTACAAAGTCTGATTTAAGAGAAGGGACCCTAATAGGGTCCTTTTTTATTGCCAGCTATAAATGAAATAGTCACATTGGTTGAAATCAATTCGCTCGAAACAGCGAGTTTATAAGTACTGTCGAATCTCATGAGCCGTCGACTTTATTAAATACGGTCCTTAGTGGCGTAATATTCTCTGGAGTAAATAGCTTTGTCCTCACAGAGCCTCTCTTTTATCTACTTAATATACTTGGTTCAAATACAGTGACTTACGGTTATTCTGGCTGAAATTTGCAGTATAGGTGAAGAAGAAATGTTCTATCTAGAACGCAAGAAGTTAGTTCATCATTGAAGTTGAATGTGGCTCACGGATAGTAGAGAAGGCATATTTAGGTTGGAGTTTGTTGGAGACACAAAAAAGGGAGACTGACGTCTCCCAAAGGCTAGCTTTCGCTGGTTTTATTATCTGTGATTCGAACCTAAGCTTTGCGCTTAATTCTTGGTGACCGATACTACAGCTTTATCTACATTGTCATCCAGCTCATGAATCGCATTCAAGGTGAATGTGTAGGTTCCAGCTTCAGTTACGTTTAGTTGGCAATTACCACCAGTTCCTAGGTCGATTGACCCATCAGCAAGTTCTACAGAATCGCAACCAAAGTTAGGTGTTTTCCAATCAGCATCCGCAAACTTGAAGCCATAGCTACCCGCGTCTAAGTTGCCTGTTACAGAATAACCCCCATTAGCAACAAAGCTCATCGCCCAATCATCAACAGGGTTCCAACCATTCATATCACCACGCACATACACGGTTGTTTGACCGTATGGAGGAATGCTAGATACATCCTTGTCTGAGTTATCTACTGGCAAACCAGCGCCTTGCGCACCGCTTTGGGCTTGTACAAACACAGCTGTTGTTAGTGCTGGAACTGTGAATGATTCATTAGCAAAGCTTGCGCCTTTCACTATGTCATCCGCCGAGTTTTGTTGAACGTCATGAAGAGTAAAACCTGTCGCTCCTGCGATTTTGAACGATTGAGATTCATTGGTTGAGTTTATAACTGCGACAATTGCATCGTTCGTTGGATCGAGGTCTTCGCCAGCGGACACACCATCATCGATAGACATTACGATTAGGCCTTCAACTTGGTCTTCGCCAACGTTACGGAAATCGACTCGCTTCATGACTTCGTCAGCTGTATCTAAGCGGAAAAGCTCACTTGAGCTGCGGATCTTTAATAGCTCTAGGAATTGCTGCTTAGTTAACTCGATGTCGTCTACGTCTGGTTTTGCCGTTGGGTCAGCAATGATGGTTTTGATCAGATCCCAGTTTGCTCCGTCTTTGTCCTCACGAGGCAAGCCGACATTCCAGTTGCTGTCAGACCCATCGAAGAAAACACGGTTGTACCAGTCACCAGAATCGTAAGAGTCACGCTGCATAGACTTCGAGCGCAGCAGTTCCGAACCCATATGGATGAATGGTATGCCCTGGCCCAACATTACGGTAGAGAGCGATACCGACTGCATGCGAGCGCGTTCTGCAGAGCTAGTACCAGTTGCGATTTTGTATGCGTTGTTGTCCCATAGTGTTTGGTTGTCGTGTTTTGATACGTAAGAGATGTTCTCTGAAGGCATCTTGGTGTAACCCGCAGGTGCGCCATTGTAGTCGACGTTTTTACCCAGTTTGGTATCACCTTTGTAATCAATTAGCACGTACTCTGCGAGGTTACCTGCCATTCCTAAGCGAACAAGGTCTTGGTTGTGTAAGCGACCGTTGATGGAGTCTTGATCTGTCTTGGTTTCTTCATTGGCGATAGCTGCGTTACCGAAGCCTTGATTAAAGCGAAGCGGATGATTCCCTTCTGAGTCAACACCGCCATCGAACGGGCTACCGCCACGAACTGCATCACGCAAACGGTCTGAGAATGTACCGATCTCTGTACCTGCCATGTTGATTTGGTTTGCTTGGTCGAAGCGAGCGTTGTTGGCGACTTCACCAAAGTCCCAGCCTTCCCCATAGAACAGGGTATTTGGGTCAATTTTACGCACTTCTTCCAGAGCTTCGACCATCACGTCTTTTGGCTGGTGGCCCATTAAGTCAAAACGGAAACCGTCTACCTTGTAGTCGTCAGCCCACACTTTGAGGGAGTCGACCATTAACTTACCCATCATTAGGTTTTCTGTCGCAGTGTTGTCACAACAGGTTGAGTTTTCCACGCCGCCAGTATTCACATTAAGTCGGTGGTAGTACCCAGGTACGATCTTATCCAGTACAGATTTATCATTCACACCAGATGCGTTGGTGTGGTTGTATACCACGTCCATGATCAGCTTGAGATCCATGTCATGTGTAGCTTTGACCATTTGACGGAACTCTAGAATACGCTTAGATCCGTTTGGATCCGTCGCGTAGCTTCCCTCAGGCACGGTGTAATGGAATGGGTCGTAACCCCAGTTGAAGCTGTCGAGCATTCTTAAGTCGTTCATTAACGCTTGTGCGTCGCCTGTTGAAGGGTCATAGCCGTCGAGTACATCCTCAATCGTTCGGTTTTCATCTTCATTACCACATAAGGCAGCGGCGGGTTTTACATCACACAGCTTCCCAACGGTATCGGTGATATCGACGCGGCTTGTTTCATCTTCATCCACGGTAGCAATATCGAAAGCTGGCAAGATATGAAGAGTCGTCAAACCGGCATCTTTAAGCGCTTGAAGATGTTTGACCGACTCACGGTCCGCTTCCGTAAGTGCAAGGTATTTTCCGTTCAGGCTTGCAGTGCCTAACTTGTCGCTGAAACTAAAATCACGTAGATGTGATTCGTAGAGAACGTGGTCTTCGTCTTTCTCGACGGTAGGACGAGCGTAGCCAGTCCAGCCATTAGGCATCAAGGATGCATCATCAAGGTCAATGACTTGAGAGTATGCCGAGTTCTTCGACAAGCTGAGAGAGTAAGGGTCTGTCACAAGGCGATTTTCTATTTTGCCAGTGGTTGGGTGGTAAACCTTCACTTGGTAGCGGTAGTATTGGTTCACTGCGTTTGACACTGCTTCTGTCGCCCAAACCCCCGTTTCAGTATTCTCTGCCATCGGTATGACTTGTGAGCTTTGTAGGTCTTCGCTGTATAGAACGAGTTCAACATCTTGCGCAGTAGGAGCCCAAAGTTTAAAGGTTGCAGAGTCACCATCTACTATCGCCCCCAATGGTTCACTGATGGCATTACCTGCATCTTCGCTAGCAAACACCGCATCAAGCACACCAGGCTTTTGAACCTCGGTTGAAGAGATAACATCGCCATCGGCATTGTAAGCTACGACAACGATCTGAGATTTTAAAATGGTGCGTAGCGTGCTGTTATCCACGTCAATCGCGACCGCAGGTAAACTGGCTAAGTGACGGAAACGTTCTTTGAGTTCTGAGGATAGTTCGCCATCTTTTACTAGCTCAATCGCAGTACCACCAATGATCTCTTTGTCATCATTCATTGAGATGCTGTTATCCAATGCATAGAAGAGTTTTAAAGAATCTGCATTGCTGGCCGCTTCCCAACCTATGGTCGTTGCATCAAGCCAATGTGCTTTTTGACCATCAATATTCACTGGTCGTTCTGAGATAGGCTCGTAGTACAATTCGCTGCTGCCATGGAAACCAAACACACCTTGAGATTCACCGAGCTTGTCTAGCTCAACTTTAGAGTTCGCGCTGCCAAAGGCTTTTTCATCACCATTGTGTAAGATGAAGTTCATACATTTATGCGGATCAGCGGCATCGGGATCGACTTTCAATACATAGTAGGCGCCGTAAGTATCGCTAATGCCGTCGTATTCGTAAGGGCTGTTCCAATCGGTTCCAGTCTCACTCAACCCCATGCCGACTAAATCGGTACTGGTACAGCCTTCGCCATTCCATAGGTGCAGTCCCCAACCGTCGTAAGTCGACCCAGAAGTGCTAGCTGCGGCAACATCACGTTTGTAGTAGATAACCACTTCGTTTTCTGCTGCAGGGTATAGACCACTGCTGCCAGTGTCAGTACCGTTGTCGCTGTTATTATCACTGCCACAACCTGCGATTAAAGTAGCGGTGAAAAGAGGTAAAATCGCTTTGGTTAAGGTCGATTTCTTGAAGCTTCTTTTCTGTGTATTGTTAAAGGTATTTCGTAGAGTTAAACATTGATTAATATTTATATTGTTCACGTTTCGATATCCATATTTCACTTTTTATGAAGATGAATATCCTAGTCTTAACGGTGATCAACTATTTGTGATGTCTATATGTAAAGTTATTTTTAATAAGTAAAAATAAGAAACCTAGTGTCGATATCACGATTTGTACTTGGTTTATGTAGATTTACTTGGACCAAGAGCTCATATGTTTAATATCAATAGGATAGGGCGTAGCAGCCAGGCGTAGAGAATAAGGATGAGAGCTCATCCTTATAAATGTGAGGAAGATATCGAAATGTTTGGGTGTTAATTTAACTTGGGAATTAAGTTAATTATCAATTAGCCTTTATTCTCTTTCTATATAATATCGATAAGGTCTTAATTATTTAATGGTAATACCCAAACCAACGATGCCAGCGGTTTTAATTCAATATTGAAACCGCCAACTCCTTCCTCCACGCGTAATTCTTGTGACTGAATAGATTCGATATGTTCATTAAGCAAGTAACCACCATCCGTAATTTTGACTGTTTGGATTACATCACGTGGAATAACCAAACAAACACGCTCTGTAGCGTGTTGGCTGAAGTTCGCAGCAACTATTATTAGCTCTTGGTCGTCATAGCGTAGAAAAGCGTAAACCGAATCACTCAAATTATTGCTTTGGTGTAAGTCTCGGTAATGTCCTGTCATTGAAGAGTGCTCGAGCGAAAAGTTCATCACCTTCTGATAAAAGTGACGCAGTTGCTTTTCGTTATCGTTTAATAGCCCGCCATCGAATGCGCCATGGTTCATCCATTTTTGATGCTGTGGGACGCCGATGTAGTCAAAGATGGATGTACGAGAGGGTTGCCCAAAACCCGCGTTCTCCGCGCCCGGTTCGCCCGCCTCTTGTCCAAAATAGATCATAGTCGGTGAACTGCTCAATAAGGTGCTGACAAGCATTGCAGGCTTAGCAATATTAGGGTTGCCTACAAATTCAGGAGACGCGATGCGCTGTTCATCATGGTTATCCAAGAAGTGCAGCATGTGGTGTTCTATGTCCATCATTTGATGCTGAATCTCGGGAATGATGGCTGTTGAAGCTTTGCCCTGCATAACAGCTTTAAGTCCATCGTATAGGTCTACTTTGTCGTATAGATAGTCCATTTTGCCTAAGTGGATGTAGTCGCGGTATAAGTCTGGCTGATACACCTCTGCCATGAGAAAGGCGGAGGGGTTTTGCATCTTTATGGATGAGTTGAGATAGCTCCAGAACTCGACTGGTACCATTTCTGCCATATCGTAACGAAACCCATCGACGCCTTTATCTAACCAGAACAAGGCGATGTCTCTTAACTTAACCCAAGAGTTAGGCACATCGATCGATTTCCAGAAATCGAAGTGCTCTCGGAAATCACGTTGAGCATAGTCACTCGGTAATTCAGGGAAATCTTTTGAACCGTCAGGGCGTACGCCATAATTGATCTTCACGGTTTCATACCAATCGTCGAAGTTGGGTTTCGCTAGGCGTGAGCCATTACCAGTCCATTTAGCGGGCATTTCGATAAACGGAGAGCTTAGGGCTAGGTGTTGTTCACCACCAAGTGGGATAAAATCGGGCTCGATATTTGGCAGTTCAAAGGTGCTGTTAGGGATGTAGTAGAAGTTATTGTCTCGGTGGTATTCGAGGGTTGTGTCATCGTGAGCACCAAAGTCACTGACGCCTTGTGGGTTATTCAGCCCCTCATAATGACGCGCAACATGATTAGGGACGATATCGATGATCACCTTTAAACCGTGGTCGTGGCTTCTTTTTATTAGCGCCTCAAATTCCTCTAGTCTGTGCTCGGGATTATCAGCGAGATCAGGGTTAACTGAGTAGTAATCTTTTACGGCATAAGGAGAGCCCGCACGCCCTTTTACTACGCTTGGGTGATCGTCTGAAATACCAATGTGTTTGTAGTCATTGATTAACGCGTGGTGAGGAACTCCGGTATACCAAATGTGAGTCATTCCAAGCTTGCGAATTTCAGACAGCGCTTTGTCTGTAAAATCACTGAATTTACCAACGCCATTTTGTTCAATGGTGCCCCACGGGACATGTTGGGTGTTTTTATTGCCAAATAAACGCGTAAAAACTTGGTAGATGGCGTACTTTTGGTTGTACATATTTATAATTCCTTTAACTTCCATCATGTTATGTAGGGATGAAAGGGCTTGTTTATTTTTTGCAGGCTAACCGAATTACAATACGCCTTACTCATCCTTATCAAAATCTACAGGGCGTAATTGCCACAGTATGTGAGCTGTTACCCAAAAGGAGTTGATGTTGTCTTCATCTATTCAAATCGCTATCACTTATTTGGTTCTGGTGGCGGTGTCTGCGTTGTTTGCGGAAAGTTCTAAAGTAATGCTGGCGTGGTATTTGGTTATCGGTGTCGTGACGCTTTTTGTGTACGCAAAAGACAAGCGAGCCGCGACTAATGGTAATTGGCGCGTGCCAGAGAAAACCCTGCACATCTTTTCGGTAGCTGGTGGTTGGTTAGGGGCTTTGATCGCACAAGATAAGCTACGTCACAAAACACAAAAACAGCCGTTCAGAGCGATTTATTGGTTTACAGTGGTTATCAATGTAGCGGCGTTTGTCTGGACGTTAACGCCGAGCGGGCAGGTGATGTTTGGTCGCTGGCTTGGTGAGCTTGTGAGTTACTTTTAACGAGAATAACGGTTAGCAGCTGAGTACTAACCGTGACAATATAGAATTTACTCGACTAGAGCATCGGAATTGTCGATGCTAACAGCAAGCCCGCCATACCATAGTTGAAGCTTTTGATGCGGACTGGCGTTGTTAGCCAATGTTGTAGCTGCTTGCCTGCTGCTGTCCAGAAGGTTACCGATGGCAGGTTGGCTAGCGTAAAAATGGCTGCGATGATTGCAAGCTCCCACCATGAACTACCACTGCTATAAACAGAAATGGCTGTCAGTGCCATTGACCAACCTTTCGGGTTAACCCATTGAAAACTTGCCGCGCCAATGAAGGTCATCGGTTTATAAGCTTCGGTGCTTTTCGCTTTTCCACTCTTGGCTATTTTAATTGCGAGGTACACCAAGTACGCAAGGCTCAGGTATTTCAATACTTGGTGAGTCACTGGATAGGCGTTGAAAACCCCCATTAACCCAAAGCCAACTAATAGCAACATAGCCGCAAACCCTAAAGCAATACCCAGCATGTGCGGAATGGTACGGGCAAAGCCAACATTGGCACCTGATGTCATAAGCATGATGTTATTTGGACCCGGCGTGAAGGTCGAGACAAACGCAAACAAGGCAAGTGCGCTAAGTTGTTCTAAAGGCATAATGGTTCTCCAGCAATAAAATGAACGAAGTGACTGACCGGTCATGACTTTCACGTGTTGAGAAACATAGTAGGTGGAAAGTGAGGCAATTATGTGCTTTTATTTCCTCTATTATCACTAAATGCACAATAATAAGTACTTATGGATAGATTTGACGAAAGGATATTGCAAGAGCTTAAGTTGGACGGCAGAATCTCCAACATTGAGCTCTCAGAGCGGATTGGTTTGTCGGCTTCAGCGACGTTAAGGCGTGTACAAGATCTTGAGCGCAAAGGCATCATTCAAGGTTATCGTGCTGTTCTAGATAACAGCTTAATGGGTGTAGGTTTTATCGCCTACGTTTCGATTGGTTTATCAAGCCACAAAAAATCTGCTCAATTGGAGTTTGAAGAGCACGTTGCTATGGAGAAAGAGGTGGTCGAATGTCACAACATCACCGGTGCCAATGAGTACTTGTTGCGAGTCGAGACTAAAGACTTACCGAGCTATAAGAAGTTTCATGCCGATGTGCTAGGGGAGTGTGCTCAGGTTCAATCCATCACGACCATGGTGGTGATGGACACTCCTAAAGATGAACGTTAATCGAGCTTAATATCAGGAGCGGCACAGTGCCCAATACCAATCAGTTGTTATTATTCTTAGATGTGGTTCAACAAGGATCGTTTACCAAAGCGGCAACCTTGCACGACATGGACAATTCCTCACTCTCTAAACAAATCAAAAAGCTTGAGCAAGACTTGGGTGTTCAGCTACTCAACCGTTCTACTCGTTCGTTTTCTTTGACGTCGGCTGGGGAAGATATTCTCGCGCAGACCTATGTGCTGAAAGACACCATCAATCAGATTCAAGGTATAGCTGATTCGTATCAGTCTGAACCTAAAGGCGTACTGCGTATTACATCGCCGATCTATTTTGGTCAGCAATACCTGCAACCTATCATCACTCAGTTTATGAGAAAGTACCCAGATGTTCAGATCGTACTTTCACTAGACGACAAGATCGCCAACATCATTGCAGGGCAGTTTGATATCGCGTTTCGTTTCAGCAAGTTGGTGGAATCAAATCTAATTGCTAAGAAGATAGCCGATAGTAACTTCATGCTGGTCGCCTCGAATGATTTTGTGAAGCAGCATGGGGAGCCGAAAACGCCACAAGATCTGTTGTCTCTGCCTGCGGTGATTTATACCAATGGTGATATGACGGTGGATCATCTGCGAATCAGTGAAGAGCCGCATGGCAACACCTTCCAAAGCTTGACGATACGTGGCAACTACAAGGTGAGTGATGTTCGTACTATGGTGTCTTGTGTGAAAGATGGCTTAGGTTATGGCTTTCTTGATCAATCAAACCTGTACGCCTCCATGAAAGAGTTGGGCTTAGTGACACTGCTTCCTGATTATGCCATCTCCACAGCGGATACCGCCATTTACGCCGTCTACCCACACCGTAAGCAGACCAAGCTAGTGAAAGAGTTTATCACCTCAGTGCAAGATTATATTGGGTCGCCGACGATTTGGGAGAAGATGCAGCAAGATTAACGGTTTCTCTGCAATATCAAGTCAAAAAAGAAGCCAGAACGTCACACGAACTGGCTTCTTTTTACTTTTTTAGCGCTCACTAATTTACAATGTAAAGTTCAGCTATAGCTAGTGTGAGCGGCTCTTTTTCCACAAAGAGTACGTCTTCAATCGAAGTTAGTGCTCGTGAATCACCTCTTTACCACTTGGGTAAGCTTTTGTCCCCAGTACGTGGCCATCCACTTCTTTGCCATAATAGCCTTGATGGTTGTGGTAGCGTTCTGCATTTGCAGTCACATCGCCCTTGTACCTTGGATCTTGTGGGCGCTCATGGCTATTTACAAACGCGGCCACATCCCATGCCTCTTGAATGGAAAGTTGCTGACTCTTACCAAGTGGCATGTTTTCGTAAATGAAGTAAGCCGCTGTGTTTATACGGTGCATACCGGCACCCCAGTTAAACGCGTTCTCACCCCATAATGGTGGGAAGTAAGAGCGACCATCAGCTCCTTTAATGCCTTCGCCATTTTGACCATGACATGTTTGACAGCTGGTTTGGTAAACTTTCTCGCCACGTGCGATAGAAGGTTCTTGTTCTGGGTTAGCGATCTTAGGATAGCCACGGCCAGCCAATTTGCTTCTGTCGTCGATTGGATATTGGCTTAACAGCTCTTCAGGAAGAGGGAAGCTTTCTGATTTACCACCAACCTGCAAATCTGCATCGCTGATCTCAGGAACTGGCGAGTCTTGCATACCGTTTTTATCTAAGATGCCACCCATCGCTAACCAGTAGGAATAAGCGCTGAGTGCGACCAGTTCTTTTGAATCGAGTGCTGGTGCGATTCCGTTCATTGAGTAGGTGAAACAGCCTTGAATGCGCTCAGCGTAGCTGTTGACCTTGTCGTTTTTCTTGCGATAAGCAGGATAGGCCATGTACGCGGTCCAAAGTGGCGCTGCATTGGGCTTCATGCCTGCTTGCATGTGGCAGTTAACACAGTTTTGCTCGTTGCCGACGTATTCGCCGCGCATCTGTTGCGAGTCAACAAACAGTGAGTAACCTAATTTGACTTTGTCGCCAAATTCTCCCGCTGGGATATCCACTAAGTCGCGTGGCACTAGGTACTTGTTGTCTTTCACTTTTTCGACGGCTGGCAGTTAGGTTTGGCGATCAGGTAATTCACCGTCGGCATAAGCGAGTCCAGAGGCAAGGGTTGCGGAGATTAAAAGTAGTGTTTTCATGCTAGCCCTTTAGTATCGAAAAGATGCGAAGTAGTAAGACAGGTTTTTGATCTCATCGTCGGTCAATTTGCCTGCGATGTTGCCCATCATGTTCAAATCATCACCCTTGCGAGTGCCGTTTTTCCATGCGTTTAGCTGAGATTGAATGTAGTCGGCATGTTGGCTCGCAAGGCGTGGAAACTTGTCTAAGCCCATTCCGCTTGGTCCGTGGCAGGTAGCACATGCTGGAATGTTTCGGTCCCAGTCGCCCTGAAATACAAGCTTGCGATACGGGTTCTCGAGATCCGCTTGTGAGCCACGCTGTTCTAAATCGGTGAATTCGTATGAAGGGAGAGAGGCAAAGTATTCGGCAACTTCACGACGAATAGCAGGATCCGACACGCCATCGGCCATGCCTTTCATGATCGCGCTTTGACGCTCTCCACTAGAGAATAGAACCAATTGATGTTCTAGGTAGTCAGCATTAAGCCCAGCAAGCATAGGGGCGATGTTAGGCATACCTTTCCCGTCAGCTTGATGGCACCCGCTACAGGTTTCTGCGGCTTCGGGCATAGGGTTAAGCGCTGCTTGTGCAAAACCGGATAAAGAAAGGCTTCCTAAAGCAGCGATGCAAAGCGTGAGAGTTTGAGTTTTTATATTCAGCTTAATCATGAGGCGTCGCTATTGGTTGTAATGCACGCATTTTCGACATAATTGATTGCTCGCGCTATTGTGGATTTCCACATTAATTCACTCGGAACTTGAGGAGAGTCTCACGTAAATAGGCTCAATCAGCCTGTTTTGACCTTAGAGATAAGCATAGTTGCTTGAGGGCGGTGGGGCTAAAACTTAAAGGGAAGTGGTGAAAAGAATAGATAGAGGAAGGTTTAAGTTGAATGAGGTATCTGAAAAAAGAGCAACTCCGAATAATGAAGTTGCTCTGTTTATTTTATTATTGGACGAAGGTTATCGAGAATTAGACCTTGTAGATCTTCGCCGGAAGCGCCTGTCTTGCTGCGGCGCCGACTACCCAATCAAGCATGACTCCTTTGCCTTCTCTCGTCGGGTCAATCAGACCAATATCATTGATGTTAACGCCATCGTTGGACTTCATCTTCACTGGTTGTTGTGTGTCGCCAATCCAGTGTGCACGTTCCCCGAGCTCTTTGTGACCAAAGCCATGCTCAAAGCCTAAGGTTCCCGGCTTGATGCCATCAATCACCATCGCCAACGCCTTCGTGGTTGCGCTCGGCGTTTCAATGGCAAATACGTCACCGGTTTTGATGCCCGCTGAAGAGGCGTCTTGCGGGTGAATGTACACCGGATTCACACCCTTGATAGATTCTAAGCGTGGTGACAAGTTAGACACCGCACTATGAATATTGGATTTAAAGTTAGTCAGGGTAAATGGCCACTCTTTTGTTGGGAACTGCTCAGCTAAAGGCGTTCCGTCTGCAAGCTTTTGTGGATGCCACGTTGGGCAACCTATGTATTGCTCACCACTGATGGTATTGCGAGAAGTACCGAGCTTTTCATTCCAGATAGCTAGTGGTTTGGTCCATTTGTACTTCATTGTTTTATTAGTGTAGGCATTGGTGGCGTCCTCAAAACGACCTCCACGTGCAAAAATGTATGCCACCTTGAGCATCTCTTCTGGCTTGAGCGTTTTGTTCATCACTGGCATTAGGCGCTCTAGGCCAGACCAAACAATGTCATCTGCATCTACATTCGGCACGCCGCCTTTGGCAAATGCTAGGTTAGCCGCAGAGCGAAGGTAGAAGTCTTCAGCGCTATGAATACCGTGCCAATTGCCTTGGCTGTCTTTGATTGCATTTTCACCGAAGCCACCGAGATCAAGCGTTTTTGCCAGATCAATAAAGAAGTTCTCTAAGTTGATGGCGCGTCCGTCTTGCGTGCGTGAGGTCTTAGGTTCAACAATCGGCCAGCGAGCAGTGATCGCCTTAGTTGCAACGCCATGCCAAGGTGTTGCCATGCCCCAGCTTTCGTAGGTTACCGTGTCAGGCACGAGATAATCTGATAGTGCTGTGGTTTCATTAATGAAGGCATCGATAGAGACGATCAAACCCAATTGTTTTGGATCTTTAAGTTTCTCGCCTAATAGGTTGTCTAACCCCGGAACGCCATAAAGTGGGTTCGCCATGTGGTTGATCCACGCTTTTGCGCGATATGGGTAGCCATCAATCGCCGCTGACAAATGCTCGGTTAGCAGCGGCGCAGAGATTGGGTACCACGGAGCACGTGTTGGATAAGGTGACTCACCGGCAGCAACACGGCGTTTGAATTCGCTGGTTTTGTGATATGGGAATTTACTACGAGATAAGAACACACCTTGCGGCTTCGTCTTACCTTTGAACTTGGTAAAGTCGTAACGAGAGCCTGCAACAGAAGTTGGGTAGCCACCTGCTTTTGCCATCGCACCACCTTTCGCGTTGATGTTACCGATCAGCGCGTTCAGCATTAGGATAGAGAACGAATTGTAGAAGCCATTGGTGTGCATGTTGCCACCGTGAGTATCGACGACGGCTTTTGTCCCGTAACTGGTGAAGCGTTTCGCCAGTGCAATAATCTGATCTTGTGGGATTTCACACTGCTCGCTGTAATAAGCAAGGTCATATTTGAAGGCTTCTTCTTTCAATCTTTGTAGAGAAGACTTCACACGAACGGTTTGACCATCAATTTCTACGTCTTGATCGACAAATAACGCCGCCTCATCGACCTGCACATTTGATGTTAACAGTGACGTTGTCACATCCAGTGCGATAAATGCATCATCGTCAGACATCGGTTCGCCTGTTTCTAGCAAGCCAATATCCGATGCGCGAAGCATGCGTCCGTTTTGTGGGTGCGTTTCGTCGCTGATCACTAGGTGAGATGCATTACACCAGTGTGTAGTACCTGCTTTCTTCATCGCTTGTGCGCTCGGGCGAGACAAGAAATCATGATTGTAGCGCTGATTTTCGATGATCCACTGGATCATCCCCAGAACTAATGCTGAATCGGTGCCCGGTTTGATCGGAAGCCAGTTGTTGCGATCACCCGCCGCAAGGCTTGACGATCCTGCAGGAAGGCTTGGTGTCACTATGGTGTAGCTCAGTTTTCCGTTAGTACGAGCCTCGGCCAGCTGTCGTGCTTGGCGCTTAAATGGGTTGCCTGCTTGAGCCGGAGACATACCGATGAACAGAATGAATTCTGCGTTGTTAAAGTCGGGTTTTAAGTGTGAGAACTTGTCCAAGTCATTCATGATTGCGCCAGAACCTGCGCGGAATGCGTAGCCACAGTAAGAGCCGTGGTGGCCGAAGTTACGAGTACCATAGCTGTTAAACGCAAAGCGTTTCAAGATATCATCACGGCCTTCATTGCCGGCATTGGTTACCAATAACTGGTTGGCTTTTGGACCGTATTCAGGGTTGTTTGGGTCTAGCGGTGTTTCGATGTCGCGAATCGAGCGTAAGCCTTCCACTTCGCCTTCACCGAACAAGTCACCCCCTTCAGTGATCTCAGAGATTAGCTGTTCGTAGCTGATTGGTTCCCACTTGCCTTCACCACGCTTACCAACACGTTTTAGCGGTTGAGTGATTCGGTATGGGCTGTTTTGAATCTCTAACATGCCGTTACCACGGGCGCAGGCTGTCGAGCGATTATTGATGCCTGATTCACCAGACAAGCCAATATAGGCCTCTTTCACCGGTGTTTTGAACGGGATTTGCTGATCACTTGAAAGCGGGTGATATGGGTTACCTGAGATACGTAAGATCTCATCGTTGCGGTTATCGATACGCACACGCAAGCCACATAGTGTCCAGCAGCCAAAACACATTGATGGAGCCACGCGTTGGTTTGGGTTTGGCGAGATCTTACCTTGTTCATCGACACTGTATTCCGTCTCTAACGAATTGCCGTGATGGATGTGTTTAGTTTTCTTACCCGCAGTGCCATCGATAGCACCGTGAACCATGTGTTTTGTGGTTGTCGCATAACCTGCAGCAAAAGCTCCAACACCACCGGCAGCAAGGCCTGCTTTTAAAAATTGACGACGTTTGTTATCCATGATGATTCCTCAGACTACAAGCTATGTGAGCGGTTAAGTGGTGATGATGTTTTTGTTCCAGAGCCAGTAGACACGATTTCAGAAGCGAACAATGCAAGCGCTAACCAGAGACCACACATACCAACAATGCCAAGTAAACCTGAGCTACCCATTGGCATTTCATAAGGGAATGCACCTACATCAAAACGTGGAATGGTTTGAACTTCCATCATGGTTACCCAGCGTACTGCCCATGCTGAAACTATGGTCGAAAGTGCTACACAAATAATTCCTAGTTTGCTTTGAGATAAGCGTTGTAGAGGTAAAACCGAGATCATGCACAACAAAATGCTGGCGGTCATGATGCCCAAATTAATGCCCCAAGCGTCGTCCTCATACAGGTTGAAGTGACCATGGTTAGAAGCCCAAATCGACGTAAGAATGATGGCGAGGCCGCCTGTTAAGGTAATGGTTCTTTGTACCAGAGCGAGGTCGGTTGGTTTTAAGCTTGGCTTGCTTGAAGGCAGAAAAGCCCAAATCACCAGCGTTAAACCCGTTGCAGCAAAAAATGCAGTCGTAAACCAAAGCAGTGGAGAAGCCGGTTGATGCCAAAGTGGTCGGCTCGCCAAAATTGCGATCTCGGCACCTGTGTAAAGCGCGATGCTTAGGCCCGAAATGGCCGTCACAGCAGCGAGTACAATCATTAGTTTTGCTGAAACCTGCCATTGGCCTAGGGTTAACCAAGACAAGCGCTTTAGAAGCGGGTTTTCACTTTCTTTAAGTTGTGCGATGTCATCACGCAAGTAAACCCAAGCCGTCGCGACAGCCAGACCAGAGAACAAAGGAAGAAACAGAGAACCCAGTGACATCCATGACCAAGGCGTGATGTGTGCGTAGAAGTGCCACGCACGTCCAGGTTGGTGTAAGTCACCAGTAAGGGCTAATGGTCCAACAATGGCGCCAATGGCCATCACTAGTACAAGGGCTGAACGGAATTGATGGCTGGTAGAGTTTTTGAAGAACAGTGCAATCAAAAACAGAATAGCCGCTGCGTAAGCTGAACCAATATAGAAGAAATATTGAACCGCCCACGGTAGCCAAGCAATCTCTTGAGCGGGAACTAACACCTCGGTGATATTCATGCTGTCTCTCCTTGTTTGCTAGAAGATGAGTTATCAATGGCGGCAGGATCATAAATCGCAGGTTGGCCTTCAATGTGACTAACGAATCGCTCGTTAATGCCGATATAGAAAACATGTGGGTTGGTATTCTGCTCTGGTTTAAGCACCTTGATGTCGTCTTGGTTTTCATTGAGCAGGCGGTTGATCTCGCTGTTTGGATCTTTAAGGTCACCGATTACACGTGCGCCGCCGACACAGGTTTCGACGCAAGCGGGTAGTAAGCCATCCTCAAGGCGGTGTGCACAGAAAGTACATTTGTCGGCGGTCAGTGTGTCATGGTTAATGAAGCGAGCATCGTAAGGGCAGGCTTGAACACAATAAGCACAAGCTACGCAACGTTCGTTATCGACCATCACAATGCCATCTTCACGTTGGAAGGTGGCTTGAACAGGACAGACTTTAATGCACGGTGCATTGTCACAGTGGTTACACAGGCGAGGCAGCATGAATGACTTCACCTCTTGTTGAGCTGTTGAACCATCATTGAGGGAGACTTCATACTGTTTTACGGTGGTTCTGAACTGGCCAATCGGTGCTTGGTTTTCAACGCTACACCCCACTGTGCATGCCTGACAGCCTACGCATTTACGCAAATCAATCGCCATGGCGTAGCGTTTACCCACTTCGCCTTTACGGTCTGGTTGGTTGTTATTGCGAATGGCTGTACTGGCAACTGCGGTGTTGATTCCGGTAATGGGAATGAGCGCAGCACCAGCGGAAACTTTGCCGAACTGGCTGAGAAACCGTCTTTTCAATGAGTCCATATTGGTACCTATAAATGGGTATTGGTTCTGTTGAGCTCATTGTCAGATTTTGACCCTACACGGGGTATTGTGGATTTCCACATTCCCAGATCAAAGTTGATCTAGAACAAATGTGGTTTTCGCTATCTAGCTGTTATGCTTTATTTAAAAGTGCTTCACGCATTGAGAAATCATTGAATAGGTAACCCGATTGAATAAAGAGATGTCCGTGACTGTTCGCAACTTCACTACATTCATCAGTACGTGCTGGCTGAGTTTGAGTGCAGGTATTTGTTTCGCTGCTCAAACGGAACCTGTTTCGGTAGCGACAAATACGATTGAATCAGAGCAGACGATTGAAGTGGGTGTTTTAGCCATCAGGGGCAAACTTGCAGCGCAACAACGCTGGCAACCAACGATGGACTGGTTGTCTGAGCGTATCCCAGGAAAACACTTTGTTCTCAAGCCTTTTAATTTGGAAGAGATGGCGGAAGCGGTAAAGAAGGTCGAGGTCGATTTTGTAATCACTAATCCCGGCCAGGCGGTTCGTTTAGGGCGTCAGTATGACCTCTCTTGGATGGCGACTATGACTAGCCACAACTACGACGACCAAAGTGTGAGCAGCACGCGCAGTATCGGATCGGCCTTGGTGGTCAGAAGGATGTCACCATATATCTCATTTGAACAGCTCAGCGGAAAGCCAATCGCGGCGGTTTCTGAAAATGCGTTTGGTGGGTATCTCACCATGCGTTACCAAGTGATGCAGGAAGGGCTTAACCCTAACCAATTTTTCTCTAATACCCATTTCTTGGGTTTCCCGATTGATGCGAGTCTGTATCAACTGCGAGAAGGCCATATTGAAGCGGCAGTGGTTCCTGCGTGTTTGGTTGAAAACATGATCAGCGAAGGATTGTTGGTGGCCGATCAATATCGTGTTATCGGCAACCAAGCGCCTGAAGGGTTCCGATGCCAAGTGTCTACACCTTTATATTCCAATTGGTCATTTGCCAAAACGGAGCGAGCCTCTTCTTCACTGGCTAAGCAAATGAGCCAGGTACTATTTTCCATGCCAAAAAGCAGTGCGCCTGCCATTGCAGCGAATGCTTCAGGCTGGACTTCACCAACCAGTTTGCTGCCTATCGACAAGCTCTACCAGCAACTCGACATGCATCCACTACAACAACCTTGGTGGAAAGAAGCGTTAATCTGGCTTAAGTACAATCAGCAATGGGCATGGGCGTTTTTCTTGTTAGTGGTGTTCTTGAATGCTTACCACTTTTGGCTTGAGTACAAGTTCAGCCGCAGCAAAAAGCAGTTAGAGGCGACACTTAACAAGCTAAAGAGTAAGAGTGAACAGTTAGAACATTCTCAACGCATTGCCGTCGTGGGCGAACTGGGGAGCAGCCTTGCACATGAGATCAATCAACCTTTGGCGGCTATTCGAAACTACAGTGAAGGTGGTCTGCTACGTATTTCCAAAAACAAACCAATCACCGATATTGAGCCGGTCTTTGAGAAGATCCAATCACAAGTGGATCGTGCAGACGCGATCATTCAGCGCCTAAGAAACATGATAAAGAAACGCTCAGCAGAGAAGTCAAAGACCGACATAGAGCAGTTACTAACGGACACTATTGAGCTATTGCAATTCCGCCTTGAACAGCACCAAATTACCATTGAGCGTTACGTCGTTGGTCGACCTATTGATCTCTATATTGACCCTGTGGGCCTCCAACAAGTGATAGTCAACCTTATCAACAATGCGACCGATGCGTGTAATGCCCAGCAGCACGCGATGTCTGATATTGATAACAAAAACGACGAGCCAGCGACAATTAAAGTGATTACCGAGTATCAAGCCGATAAAATGATGTTGTCGGTTATCGATAATGGCACCGGATTAGATTTTGCCGAGCATCAAGTGACTCAAGCCTTTGTGAGCAGCAAAGAAAATGGTTTGGGTCTAGGGCTTGCGATATGCCAAGACGTGATTGAAGACCACAGCGGTCAAATGAGCATTACGTCTCTCACTCCACATGGTTGTCACGTCGTGGTGACGTTACCTTTCTCTCTTTCAAATGATTCATGAGGAATCTTGTTATGTCTGAACTTCATCAAACGTTACCGGTCTATGTGGTTGATGACGATGAATCAATGCGCGATTCATTGGTGTTCTTACTGGAAGAGCATGATTTTACGGTGTCAGCCTATCAAGATGGTCCGAGTTTTCTCGATGCCGTTGATTTAAGTGCGGCTGGGTGTGTAGTGCTCGATAGCAGAATGCCGGAGATGAGAGGGCAGCAAGTTCATGAACTGATGTTGAAAGCACAGAGCCCGCTTTCGGTTATCTATCTCACTGGTCATGGTGATGTACCTATGGCAGTAGAAGCGCTGCAAGCTGGAGCGGTGAATTTCTTCCAGAAGCCGGTCAAAGGCGGAGAGTTGGCTGAGGCGATTAAGCAAGGTTTAGCGGCTTCAGAAAAGCATTTGCACATGAACGTCTACCGTCAGGCCTATGCTTCGTTAACTGAGCGCGAAATCGATATTCTTAAACAGATTATTGACGGCAAGCGCAATCAGAAAATTGCCGATGAGCTGTGCATCGCAGTAAGGACAGTTGAAGTTCATCGAGCGAGTTTGATGAAGAAGTTTTCTGCAAAAACGGTCGCTGAGTTAGCTTACATTTATGGGCAATTGACCTAATCATCGCAGCATTTGGTCATAAGTTTTGAATCATCAGTATCTGGTAAGCGGTTGAGCCTCGTTTGATGAAAGGTAAGCTCGAGAGAACACCCTTATTGAAGTAAGATCACACGATTTGTGGGTTGCGTACGGATTAGTCTTTGCAGACTTCTTATCGTTATGTATTCCTGAGATACTGAATCAAGTTTAAGGCGGAGCGTGTAGAGACAGCGTCTCTTGTCATCGTCAGGGCTAATAGCCCCAGAAATTAACTACTCAATATAGGCAGCTTGTGGCCGATATAGGGTAGAACGGAACCGAATTAGGTTAAACATTTTATGAGTACAATGGGAATCGCAATTGGTGCGACTGCTCTTTCGTTAATACTTGTTGCCGTGTGGCTGATTTCTTTATCACTGAGAAAACAGCGCTTGGAACAAGAACGTAAAGCGCGTGCTGTCGCTTACCGAAAGGCGATTGAAAAAGCACGTATCCAAGAGCAAAAAGAGCGCCACTTTAAAGCAGAAACCGGGCATGTCCCGTCGATTCTATTTTTGGCGAAAGAAGCGGAGCGTAACAATATCAAGGAAGCGTTATATTGGTACGATAAAGCGGCGCATTTGGATAACGTCAACGGCATGTACGGCATTGTTCGCTTGAGCATGAAGCGCAAAGAAGACCTGATCTTAAGAGAGCAAGCTAACTTTTGGCAGCTTGCGATCGCAGCTTTAGACAACGACATGTCGGCAAAATTTGAGATGGGTAAAGCGCTGGTTCATGGGCGCGGGACTGTAAAGAACATTCCCAAGGGTTACACCTATATTGAGGAATCTGCCGCTGGTGGTAATACCGAAGCGATGCTATTCATGGGTGACTGGTGCCTAGACAAAGAAAACCCAGACTACTCCGCAGAAAGCTCTGTTGATTGGTATCGCAAAGCGGCAGAGAAAAACAACCTAGACGGTAAGATTAAACTGGGTATGAGTTACTTAAATGGTGTCGGCGTAGAACCAAACCATGGTGAGGCCGTGTACTGGTTTGAAACTGCAGCAGAAAAGAACAGCGCAGAGGCGATGTTTAGAGCGGGTGAGGCATGGATAGACCATGGTGACAATGGTAATGCGATTGCTTATATCTGGCTATTCCTATCTGCTCATTTTGGCTATTCAGAAGCTAAGCAGCAGCGAGATAAAGTAGGCGGTGAACTAGGTGTCGATGCAGTTGTGGGCTTACAAGCGCTGACTAAACCGATCATGACGAAGCTTACCCAACAAGCCATTACCAAGCACTCAATAATCAAAGCACTCAATAAGCTCTACAAACGCAATATACCGATTCCAAAGAAAGTGAAAGAAGGGTCTGATGAAGAAGGTGAGTCATTAAATGTAGAGACTAGCCATCTAGAAACGCCGCTATCGAATGCTCAAGAAGCGAATACCGATTACAGCCAGCAACCGAACACAGAGCAAGCACCAACAGAGAAGCAAGCACCAACAGAGAAGCAAGCTAACCAGACTAGTGATCCGCTAGATTTTAGTCAGTCTAATTGGAGTAGAAGCTAGTTAGTGGTGTTCATTGGATTATCCATGGAACACGTTATCCATCGTGATAAGTTGAATACAGCTTGAGTGGATATAATGAAATTTAGACAACAAAAAAGGGAAGCAGATGCTTCCCTTTTTCTTTATATAGCTTTTGGCTTATGAGCGAATAAAGGCTAATTAAGCTTTATTCTGCTCAGCTTTGCATACCGCAGCGGTGAATATTACGTCTGTCGAGCTGTTAAGCGCTGTTTCAGCAGAGTCTTGAATCACACCGATGATGAAACCTACCGCCACTACCTGCATCGCAACATCATTTGAGATACCGAATAGACCACATGCAAGAGGGATAAGTAGCAGTGAGCCACCCGCAACACCAGATGCACCACATGCAGATACCGCAGCAACAAGGCTTAGTAGGATTGCAGTGAAGATATCAATCTCAATACCCATCGTGTGTACAGCAGCCAGCGTTAACACGGTGATAGTGATTGCAGCACCAGCCATGTTGATGGTTGCACCTAGTGGGATCGATACAGAGTAAGTGTCTTCGTCTAGGTTTAGTTTCTTACAAAGGTTCATGTTTACTGGGATGTTCGCAGCACTTGAACGAGTGAAGAATGCAGTTACACCTGATTCACGAATACATTGGAATACTAGAGGGTATGGGTTCTGCTTTGTTTTAACGAAAACAAGCAGCGGGTTAACCACTAGAGCAATGATTAGCATTGAACCTAGTAGTACCGCAAGAAGTTGACCGTAGCTTGCTAGCGCCTCAAAACCAGTGGTTGCGAAAGTCGCTGAAACTAGACCGAAGATACCAAATGGCGCTAGGCGAATGATGAAGCGAACAATGTGTGAAACACTGTGGCTTAGATCTTCGAAAACCGCTTTTGTTGTTGCAGATGCGTGGTGCAGAGCAAGACCAAGACCGATAGCCCAAGCAAGAATACCGATGTAGTTTGCGTTCATTAGCGCACTTACTGGGTTGTCTACAAGTTTAAATAGAAGTGTGTGAAGTACTTCAGCAATACCTTGAGGAGGGTTAGCACCTTCTGCGCCCGCAACCAGTGTCAAAGTGGTTGGGAACATGAAGCTAAGTACTACTGCTGTTAGTGCTGCAGAGAAAGTACCAATCAAGTAAAGCACGATGATTGGACGCATATGAGTATGCTGACCTTTCTTTTGGTTTGCGATAGAAGCTGCAACAAGAATGAATACTAAAATTGGGGCAACAGCTTTCAGAGCGCCAACAAACAGACTACCTAAAAGGCCTGCGTCTTGAGCTGCTGAAGGAGAAACCATGGCGAGAACGACACCGAAAACAATACCAGCAAGGATCTGTAGGACAAGATTCCCACGAGCGATGCGGGCGAGCATGTTGTGATTTTGCATAAAATACCTGCAATTGTTAATTTATTATAGTGATGTATCTTTTATAAAGTTGTACCGAATCCAACTATACACTAGTGGAATGGGCGGTCATATTAGCGGGATCGTAGCGGGTGTCTAGGAATAGTTTACTTTTAGTGTGATTGTTTGCACTACGTGGTGTTTTTAGAGCTAAATGTTAAATAAATGTATTTTGATTGAGCTATAAATCTGCAAATCCATATTTGATAGAGCTAATATACTGTAAATTAGAGGATGTAAATGGCGATTGGTAAGAACATTGTGTGCGTAAATAGTCGCTTCCCAATCACGCTGAAAGAAAAAGCCCCACGCGATCAACACTATGGGGCTTGAAGTTCTCGGTTAAACGATGAGCTATGAACTTAGATCGCGTTCATGTGCCAACTGTTTAAGCAGAACCTTTCTTAATGTTGCGGCTTTCTGACTGTACGTTTCGGTACATCTTGGAAAGCTGCTTATTGTTAGCTCGTTGCTCTGCAAGAGAAGCGCCGTTTCTTGCTTGTTCTCTCAGTAGCTTTTGATAGTTAGTAAATCGTCTCTCAGACAGCTCACCACTCTCAATAGCTACCCTTATCTTGCATCCCGGTTCTGATTCATGATGACAATCAGAGAAGCGGCAGTGCATTGCTAACTCTTCTACGTCTGAAAAAGTTTCACTCACGCCTTCAGCGCAGTCTGCAAGCTGTAGCTCTCGCATTCCAGGAGTGTCGAGTAGCAAGCCACCTGATGTTAGCAAGTGGAGTGATCGTGATGTCGTTGTATGACGGCCTTTACTGTCGTCTTCACGAATACCACCTGTTGCCTGCGATGTTTCACCTAGCAGTGAGTTAACCAAAGTCGACTTACCCACACCAGAAGAGCCCATTAGCGCGACGGTCTTACCGGTTTTACACCAAGGTGACAGTACTTGGGTTGAGTCTTGATCTAGGCTATTGACCGCTTCGATCATGAGCATCGGGTCTAAGCTTTGTACCTGTCGTACTTTGTCTTCGTAGTCGTCACACAAGTCTTTCTTAGTCAGGACGATAACCGCTTCCACTTGTGCTTCATTAGCGAGTGCTAGGTAGCGTTCGATGCGACTCAGATTAAAGTCGTTGTTCAATGAAACCACGATAAACACTGTGTCGATATTGGCTGAAATATATTGTTCAGCAACACGACTGCCTGCAGCTTTTCGGCTAAAGAGCGATTGGCGCTCTAGTAAGCGATCGAATTGCAGTTCAGAGTTCAATATTACCCAATCGCCAACGGTCATTGCCGGTTGGTTGTGATGAATGGGTAGAGTGATTTCGCCCTGTTCAGATGCCAATGTGTAGCCACTGCGATGGTGCGCGGTGATACGTGCGATCACTGAATGGTCGTAATCTTCAAGTGTTAGTTGTTGTTGAAATACAGGTTGCCATCCAAGTTGTTGAAGTGACATTGGATGAGAAAATGCAGTTTGTGAATTCATGTCTATTTACCCAGACGTGCGAGCTTTCATTTCTTATAAGAGCATTTACTTCTTGTGGGATCTCTTATCGTTGGTGAGACCAAAAGCGTTACAGGCTCAAAAGCGTCGAGACGTCAAAAATGCGTTAGAGTTTGGGTCGAATTCAAATAGATAGGACCCCGGATTGATTCATGCGTAGTGAGCATGCGTTGATCATGTTCGATCAAGTGTAAACCGGGTAAAAGTGTGCGGTAGCCAGCTGGTGGCTTAATGTTGGTAGTTCGAGATTAAAGTTGGTTTAACCAAACAAAATTAGCGCATTACTTTTACTGCCAGTTTTAGTGTTTTCGTTACAATCATCTTCTCTTCTCCTTGGTTATTAATGTGGTCACGCTTTGCACAGAAAGCGAACGGAGTTTAACAAAAAGCCACGATGGCGAGAAGTCATCGTGGCTTATTTTGTCTAATTTTTTACCGATGTGTGTTGCGAGTCTTAATAAGACTCGTGAGCATCAGTTTTTAGAATTAGTGATGATCATGATTCATCTTTTTCATGCCACTCATCACTTTCTTAACGGGTGCTTCGAAAGTTTGTGTTTCGCCATTCGCGAAAGTCAGTGTCATTTCGATCTGTTCACCTTCTTTCAGGCTGCTTGCTAGGTCAAACAACATGATATGTAGGCTGCCTGGCTTCAGTACCACTTCACCATTTGCTGGGATTATAATCTGTTGAACCTGACGCATTTTCATCACGTCACCTTCAACGATAACATCATGAAGCTCTACCTTACCTGCTGCTGGTGTCGTTGCAGAAACGATAGCGCGGTCTTTGTCACTATGGTTCATCAGGGTCGTAAATACTGCGCTGTTTACCGCTGTTGGCGGTGTCGCACGAGCGTACGCGTCATGAACCATGATGTCGCTTTTTGCGTGAGCAAGAGGAGTGAGCAATAAGCCTGCTAGAGCAAGTGCTTTTAACTTCATGTTGTTGTCCTTATTGTTTTATGTTTTGGTCTGGGACCTGACTTTACGTTTCGAACTCTATTGGTTGAGTTCTTTATTTTTGTACACGCTGTATCTAGAGTTTCTTAGCACTCTAACGCGTCAATGTGTTGATCGCTTCAACAATTGGCGCAGGCGTCAACGTGTGCGGTACTTTAGTAATCAAGGTACCGTTGGGCTTTAAAAAGTAGAAATATGAACTGTGGTCAAGTGTGTATTCCAGCTCGGAACCTTCAAGCTGTGTCTTTCTGAAAATAACACCGTATTTATGTGCCAGGTTCGTAGTTACATCCAATGGACCACTCATACCTTCAATCATCGGGTTGAAGTACTGCGCGTATTCATATGACGCTTCCGCCGCATCGCGCTCTGGGTCAAGAGAAACAAACATCGGGCGAATTTTGGCTTTCGATTCATCAGAGACTTGGTTAAGTGCTCCAGCTAGCATTGCTAATGACGTTGGACAAACGTCAGGACAACGCGTAAAGCCAAAGTAAACGATACGAATTCTGTCATCGGTTTCATCAAAGAGTTTTATTGGTTGGTTGTCTTTTCCAAAAAGCGTTGTTTCGGAGAATTGTTGTTTTTCAGCGTGTTGCTCTTTAGCCTCTGTTTGACCATCGAGATAGCTTTTTACTCCAAAGCCAAGTACAAACGCTACAACCAACGCTAGCGACCAATTCTTACTCATCTTGCCATCCTTATTGCAGGTTTTACGGTTTCAACACCATCAGTTAGCTCGCCAAGCCAAGTCATGTGATCCATGGTACACACGGGTAAAATGACATCACCTTCATAGATGTTGTTACCAATATTTTTTAACTGGAAACGTGCTGAGCCCATTTCCATCTCTAAACCGGTCAGCGATAGCATCAAGGTTTCAGATGCTGCGCCGTCCCACACCACTTTGATTTTTGTTGGGACTAGAGGTTGAGCTGTCTCATGCTCAAGGGTCATAGCAACGCTGTCTTGCTCACACGATGTTGTTGAAAGCATGCAGTAGTCATCTAAGTTGACGTCAGGAGAGTGGCTCTCTACTACGGATTTAAATTGCTCGACTGCCTGTGGTCCATAAAAACCAGCGACCAGCGCAATACCGAGCGCAGCAACCTTTAATGCTGGGTGCATGTCGTGTTCTCATTTGATTTTATAAGAACGGCGATGGTATCACACCACTCAATACGTGCTTGTATCAAAAAGCAATTTTGTGCGTATGGTAGATATAAAAAAGCGAAGCCAGTAGCTTCGCTTTGATTCAATTTACTGGCACGTTGCTATTTAAGCAAAGCACCCTACATGCGAAATGTCGCTCGATTGTTAGAGGTTAGTCAGCATTGCGCTCGGCGAACTTTTCTAAGCCAAGAACTAATGCGATGGCAACCAGCATCATGACCACAGCCAAGGTTAGTTGAGAAGGCTGAGAGGTGACGGCTTCGAAGTTAAACGGAGACAAGTTCTCTTGAATGAGAGGCACTTGCTCACCTTTAGAGTTGATGCGCCAGCTGATGGTCTCTTTCCAAGGCCAGATCTTAGGCAGCGTACCAATCATCAAACCGGTTAAGAACACAAGCGTGAAGTCGCGGAATGAACGCAATAGCCAAGACAGTACATGTGAGAAAGTCAGCAGACCGATCACACAGCCTGCAAGGAATAGGGCAAGTACGTCAATTTGGAATTCCTTCACGGCGCCAAGTACGGGGCCGTACATACCAATTAACAGCAAAATGAAGCTGCCTGATATGCCAGGTAAGATCATCGCACAGATCGCGATCGCACCTGCAATTAGGATGTTGATGCTGGTTGGCTCCATTTGCAGTGGTTTAAGCACTGTAATGCTATAAGCAAAGGCAACACCAAGCAGTAAAAACACGAATCGAATGATATCGCGCTTTTCTACTTGTTTAAGAATATGGAACACCGACACCAAAATCAGGCCAAAGAAGAACGACCATAGAGGTACGGGGTGAGTGACCAATAACCAAGAAATCAGTTTTGCGAATGTCGCAATGCTGGTAAATACGCCTGCGAACAAAGAAATTAAGAAAAAGCCATTAATGTGGTTAAACGCAGCTTTGAAGCCTTCGCGTTTCCATAAACCAAGTACGCTAGGGTTAATTCTGCGAATGCTCTCTAATAGCGTATCGTAGATACCTGTGATGAATGCGATGGTGCCGCCTGAAACGCCTGGGACAACGTCAGCTGCGCCCATGGCCATGCCTTTGAAAAAAGTACTTAAGTAGTTCATTGCTTCATAGAGTTGAGGGTGATTTCGTGCAGTATACAAACTTTGCTGTCAAAAAAGTATGAATATGCTACTGAGAAGGTGCTTTTCTTACTCTCTTAATTGTAAGGCAATACGTTGATGTGAATATCAGCCTAACATTTAAAATACAATCACTTAGTAATTTATCATTAATGCTAGGGATGAAACTGGTCTCTTATCAATATTGCATCCTGATTGCATTATGCAAATGCACTTTGCAATTCGCATGTGAAATTAGCCGTTTTTATGCGATGCAGGGCTTATAAAAGGTTCATCGCGGCTTTCCGGGGAAAGCCGCTTTTATCTTCAAGAAGAAGTAGTCTGTATCTCGATACCCATACCCCATTCGCTTGATTAACTTTATTTTGTTGTTTATCCCTTCCAATGTGCAGGTGTTGAGCGGATAACTTGCCGATCCAATAATACCGTGAAGATAAGGCCTCAGTTTTCGTGCGAACTCTTTCAATGGCTTAATTCCACTTTCTTGCACTTGTGCCCACCATACCTCCCAG
>NZ_JAKEUW010000028.1:0-67528 GCF_022398115.1 Vibrio sp. Isolate22
GGTACGCGAGCTGGGTTTAGAACGTCGTGAGACAGTTCGGTCCCTATCTGCCGTGGGCGTTGGAAAATTGAAGGGGGCTGCTCCTAGTACGAGAGGACCGGAGTGGACGAACCTCTGGTGTTCGGGTTGTCATGCCAATGGCATTGCCCGGTAGCTAAGTTCGGAATCGATAACCGCTGAAAGCATCTAAGCGGGAAGCGAGCCCTGAGATGAGTTTTCCCTGACGCTTTAAGYGTCCTAAAGGGTTGTTCAAGACTAGAACGTTGATAGGCAGGGTGTGTAAGCGCTGTGAGGCGTTGAGCTAACCTGTACTAATTGCCCGTGAGGCTTAACCATACAACACCCAAGGGGTTTTGATGGACTCATAAGATACAAACGCTTGAATGAGTTTGAAGAGAACAGAAACAGCTTTCCGAATTTTAAAATTTTGCTTGGCGACCATAGCATTGTGGACCCACCTGATTCCATGCCGAACTCAGAAGTGAAACACAATAGCGCCGATGGTAGTGTGGGGCTTCCCCATGTGAGAGTAGGACATCGCCAGGCTTTAAATTATGAACGACTTGTCAGCGACGACAAGTAGTCCACTGCGGAGTGGTAGTTCAGTTGGTTAGAATACCGGCCTGTCACGCCGGGGGTCGCGGGTTCGAGTCCCGTCCACTCCGCCACTTATTCAGAGTTTCAGCTCTTTAAAACTGAAATAGGGGTGTAGCTCCAATTGGCAGAGCAGCGGATTCCAAATCCGCGTGTTGGGAGTTCGAATCTCTCCACCCCTGCCATATTTAAGGCTCTAGTCGAAAGACTAGAGCCTTTTTGCTTTCTAGCGTCGAAATACTTCATAGCCCCATTCAGCTTCTCCCATCTCAAATAGCTCTCGTCTATCCCCAAAAAAGTAGCCAATAGTCGCCAACTGTTCATTAATGCCGACTAATATAGATAATATGCATCAGTTACATGGAATGGTCATGAGGTTATCTTTCGTTTTAGTTGTCCTGTTTTATTCATTTTCAGTTTTGGCTACGCCATGGGAGAAAGAGAAAAGCCCGACGACAAACTCAACCTCATCGATAGGCAGTTATGCTAATGGCTGCTTAGACGGTGCACAGGCCTTGCCGATTAATGGTGTTGGCTATCAGGTTATTCGCCCTCAAAGAGAGCGTTACTATGGTCATACAGAAGCTATTAAGTTCATTGAAAGGCTAGGTTTGACAACAAGTGAACAGTTAGGTACGAATCTATTGATTGGTGATATCTCACTTCCTCGTGGTGGACGCTTTTCATCTGGTCATTCAAGCCATCAAACTGGATTGGATATCGATATATGGCTGAGGTTAACGGACAAAAGACTCTCTGAGAATGAACTCGCCGTTCCCAAGCCAGTCAGTGTCGTCGATCTTACCAACTACAAGCTTCGCCAGTCTAATTGGACAGACGACCACTTCCAGGTCATTCGCCATGCCGCTAAAGATAAAAAAGTGGTGCGCATTTTTGTTCATCCAGTGATTAAACAGGCTCTTTGCGATCAGGAAGTCTCTGATGTTAAACAAAGAGAGTGGTTAGGCAAAATCAGGCCATGGTGGGGACATCACTCTCACTTTCATGTTCGTTTAAAGTGCCCAGAAGGCAGTGCCAATTGTATCCCTCAAGCTAAGCCTCCTAAAGGTGATGGCTGTGGCGACGAGCTCGCGAGTTGGGCGCCAAAGACAATCCCTGTTCTTCCTCCTAAAAAGGTAGCTACCAACAAGAAAAAAAAGAAAATTAAAGTCATGCCTAGTCAATGTTTAGCCTTGATTTCGAATAAGTAATCGAATTATCAATGGCTTATTAAGGTGGTAATGCCACTCGTTTTGTCGACTCTAAAAACTGGAGAAATGTCACACTTTTGTCTAGAGTTTATAAATGCGACATTAAGAATATCGTTTGATATTGAAAGCATTAATTTGAGAAAAACAGCGACAATTTGACTGGGCTAGGTCAGGAGTAAGTGTTTGGGGTGAAAGATGCGGCTTATGTGTAGTATGTGAAATCAGAGTCTGATACCCGTAGATAGATAATTCAAGGATAAGACTATGACTATGACTATGATTTGTGCAAAGGAATTTTCAGAATGGTTAAGACATAGGTTCAGCACTGAGAATGCGGGTATTTCTATTTCAAGAGATGACATCAACCAACTAACAGGTAGGCAGCGATTAGATCCTAGCTTTGTTAACGATGTACATTATGAATTGATGCAGTATGGAATGGCATTTGTGACAGATACTGGGAGGGAAAACTTTTATCTAGTACCTGTATCACAGTCGATAAATTGGCGAGAGCGACTCGAATATCAATTCGAAAAAGAGTTATTCTGTAATATTTATCCCATGGAAAAATCCGGATAAGAAAAAGGTTCAACTTATTGACTAAGTTGAACCTTTTCTCTTTTAGGTCAAGCCTTGAATGATAACAAACTTCTCTAGTAGCTCGTCTTCAGTTTCAATATGGTTTGGATCAGTGATGATGCACTTGGTAATTGGGCATACAGACTGACACGTTGGCTTCTCATAGTGACCTTTACATTCAGTACATAAATCTGGGTCGATTTCGAAGATGCTGTCACCCATAGTGATTGCGCCATTTGGGCATTCAGGGTCACACATATCGCAGTTTATGCACTTGTCAGTGATTAACAGAGCCATTGCTTACTTCTCGGTTTTCTAAGTAAAGTTACTTACCAGATGCGTTGCGTGTGTCTTGGCCTTCGCTCAAGTTACGCATCAACAAGCCGTACTCTAAGTCTAGATCAGCTGGTACAGGGATGAACACAAAGTGACCGTTACCTTTTGCGTCTTCAACTGCTTCCGACTTACGGTTTTCCATCATTTCTAGTGTGAAAACAACGTTACCTTTCGGTGTCATCATTTCTAAGCTGTCACCTACTAGGAATTTGTTCTTCACTTCCACTTCCGCTAGATCGCCACGGCGTTTACCTGTGAATTCACCAACAAATTGCTGAGTATCAGAGATAGAGTAACCGTACTCGTAGTTTTGGTAAGTGTCGTGAGTGTGGCGACGTAGGAAACCTTCTGTGTAGCCACGGTGCGCTAGGCTTTCTAATGTACCCATTAGGCTCTCATCAAATGGCTTGCCCGCTACAGCGTCGTCGATCGCCTTACGGTAAACTTGTGCGGTACGAGCACAGTAGTAGAAAGACTTAGTACGGCCTTCGATTTTCAGTGAGTGAACACCCATCTTCGTTAGACGTTCAACGTGCTGGATTGCGCGAAGGTCTTTTGAGTTCATGATGTAAGTGCCATGCTCATCTTCAAACGCAGCCATTTTCTCTTCAGGCTTGTGTGACTCTGAAAGAAGAACTACTTCGTCTGTTGGTTTACCTAGACCTAGCGTGTTGTCTGGACGTTCGTCTTGAACTTCAACATCCTGAATCTCAACACCAGTAGGGTTTACTTCAACGATTTGACCGTTTTCGTCTTCTTTTGCTGCTTCTGTTTTGTATTCCCAACGACAAGCGTTAGTGCAAGTACCTTGGTTAGGATCGCGCTTGTTCATGTAACCAGAAAGTAGACAACGACCAGAGTACGCCATGCAAAGTGCACCGTGAACAAAGATCTCTAGTTCTGTTTCTGGGCAGTGTTCGCGGATCTCTTCGATCTCTTCAAGTGATAGCTCACGAGATAGGATTACACGCTCAACGCCTTGTGTAGCCCAGAATTTTACAGTTGCCCAGTTTACAGCGTTAGCCTGAACTGAAAGGTGGATAGGCATTTCAGGGAATGCTTCACGAACCATCATGATAAGACCAGGATCAGACATGATAAGAGCGTCTGGACCCATATCAACAACTGGCTTAAGGTCGCGAATGAAAGTTTTTAGTTTAGAGTTGTGTGGCTGAATGTTACATACAACATATAATTTTTTGCCTTGAGCATGAGCTTCATCGATACCGATTTGTAGGTTTTCGTGGTTGAACTCATTGTTACGAACGCGAAGGCTGTAACGTGGCTGGCCCGCGTAAACTGCATCTGCGCCGTAGGCGAATGCGTAACGCATGTTTTTAAGGCTTCCTGCCGGTGATAATAGTTCAGGTACAAATGGTTTTTGTGTAGTCATTGCTTCGTTCTCTAATCTGATCTCAAGTCAGGTTGATACCACCAAGTGATATCAAAGGGGCGCAAATTTTACGCTAAAATGAGTCTGGTTGATAGCCCTAAAGATAGCAATGATATTAAGAAGAGAGTGAAGGGATAAATATACAGCGGGAAATGTAGGGGAAATAAGCTCAGGCACGGAGCACCTGAGCTTTGGATATACCGATTAAGCGTTCGGTTGAGTTAATCCACCTAGTGATTCGAATAGATTCGGAAGGAACACGCTGAACTCACCACATAGCAGTGAGAAATCTGCATCAAAGCGTGCAGCTTGGTCTTCGCGAGGAATATCGTCGTTCTCATCTTTAAGTTCATCGCTGAACTTCAGGCGTTTGATACTGCCGTCTTCAGCCAGGATGAATTCAATGCGATCTTGCCAGTTGATAAGCAGCTTAGTTACCACTTTATTTGCTTCGATGTGGTTTTTAATCTCATCGGCTTCTAGCTCTTGCTTCTTAACTCGAACAATTCCACCGTCTTCTTGGATTGATTTAAGCTCAGCTTCGTCAAGCATCGTAATGCCTTGAGGTGTATCGCCCGACTTAACCCATTCGGTTAGTGTTGTCTCGATCGCTTGCTCAGGAATTGCAGGAACAACCGGTAGGCTACCCATTGTTTTACGCAGTAGAGCTAACACGTCTTCTGCTTTTTTGTAGCTGCTAGCATCAACCACAATGAAACCTTCTTTTGGCATGATCAGCGCGTACGTGAAGTTACTGCGGCTAAATGCACGAGGAAGAAGGTCAATGATGATGTCTTCTTTTAGGCTGTCTTTCTCTTTCTTTTTAAGAGGAGTGCCAGATTCCGCTTCAAGGGTTTCAACTTTTGCATTCAGTGACTCTTTAATCACAGATGCTGGTAGCATTTTCTCTTCTTTCTTTGCACAGATAAGAATGCGGTTCTCTGATACGTGCGTCATCATATCGCCATGTTTACCCATTGCGTGCACCCAACCAAACTTCTGTTTGTCTTGGCTACCACACGGAGTAAAGCGGAATTCTTCAAGTTGTTTCTCTAGCTGATCTGCGTTGAAATCAATATCACGGTTGAAGCGATAGACTAGGCAATTTTTAAACCACATATATTTTTCTCATACCTTTTTAGAAGTGCCTCATGATATGAGATCTAATTCGATTTGTCCTTAGCTCTGTATCAAAAGTTATAAAGTGAAACGTTTGAGACAGTTATATGAAAATTTGTTTTCAAAGGTCACAAAAGTGTCATAATTAACTCAGATAATGCAATGCGTTGATTAAATACAAAGGCTATTCAATTATGTCGAGAAGGATTCTGGTCGTTGAAGATGAAGCACCTATTCGTGAGATGCTGTGTTTTGTACTTGAACAAAAAGGCTACCAAGCAGTAGAGGCTGAAGATTACGATACAGCGGTAAACAAGCTATGTGAACCTTTCCCAGATCTAGTATTACTAGATTGGATGCTACCTGGTGGTAGCGGGATAAACTTTATCAAGCACATGAAGCGTGAAGAGTTAACTCGCAACATCCCAGTGGTGATGCTAACAGCTCGTGGTGAAGAAGAAGATAAGGTTCGCGGTTTAGAAGTTGGCGCTGACGACTACATTACCAAACCATTTTCGCCAAAAGAGCTTGTGGCTCGCCTGAAAGCGGTTATTCGCCGTGTAACACCAACGGCATTGGAAGATGTGATTGATGTTCAAGGTCTTAAATTAGACCCTGTATCACACCGCGTGACCGCAAGCGAAGGCCCGGTTGATATGGGACCAACAGAGTTCAAAATGCTGCATTTCTTTATGACACACCAAGAGCGTGTATACAGCCGAGAGCAGCTGCTTAACAATGTTTGGGGTACCAACGTTTACGTTGAAGACCGCACGGTTGATGTACATATTCGACGCCTGCGTAAAGCGCTTGAATCTGCCGGTCACGATAAGCTAATCCAAACGGTTCGTGGCGCTGGCTACCGTTTTTCTACAAAGGCTTAATGTGGCTTCGCTGCCCAGTTTACGGAGTCCTGAATGGTTGAAAAGTTAACCTGGAAAAAGCTGGCGTGGGAGCTGGCTTTTTTTTACGCACCATGGGTTTTAGTCGGATGGATATTTGGCTATCTACCCTGGTTACTGCTGGCTGCGACGGTATTGCAGCTCGGTTGGCATCTACACAACCAAATGCGTTTGTCCGCATGGTTGTGGGATGAGAAGCGTCTAACTCCACCTTCTGGCTCTGGAAACTGGGAATCTCTGTTTAACGGTATCTATCGTATGCAGCAGAGGCAGCGTCGCAAACGCAAAGAACTGACTAACCTTATCCGCCGTTTCCGTAACGGTGCTGAGTCCCTTCCCGATGCCGTTGTGGTATTTCGTGGTGAAGGCAATATCGTTTGGTGTAACAAGCTGGCTCAGTATTTGTTGGGCTTTCGTTGGCCAGATGATTCAGGTCAACCGATCTCGAATTTGATTCGTACTCCAGATTTTATTAAGTACCTTAATAAGCAAGATTTCTCTGAGCCATTAGAGATGCCTTCTCCTCTGAATGTGGAGCGTATGCTTGAACTGCGTATTGTGCCGTATACCGAGGGTGAACACCTGATGGTGGTGCGTGATGTCACCCAGCTTAAGCAGCTAGAGGGCATGCGCCGTAACTTCTTCGCTAACGTCTCCCATGAGTTGCGTACACCAATGACCGTCCTTCAAGGTTATCTTGAAATGACAGAAGACCCAGACATGATCGTTGGCCCAATGTGGACCAAGGCGCATGGTGTAATGACTGAGCAATTGAATCGTATGAACAGTCTGGTTAATCAGTTGCTCACGCTTTCGAAAATTGAAGCAGCGCCAATGCATGAGTTGGATGAAGTGGTTAACGTTCCTGCGATGCTTGAAGTTCTTGAGAAAGAGGCGGCCAGCCTTAGCGGTGAGCGTGAACATAAACTTGAATTTGATATCGATAAGAGTTTGCGTGTGCTTGCCGATGAAGACCAATTGAGAAGTGCGATTTCGAATTTGGTTTATAACGCGGTTAAATACACACCTCCGGGCGCTACGGTTAAAGTTCGTTGGTATCAAACCAGCCAAGGCGCGTGCTTAGATGTGTCGGATACTGGTGATGGTATTGAGCCTCAACACTTACACCGACTCACAGAGCGCTTCTATCGTGTAGATAAAGCCCGCTCTCGTGATACCGGTGGTAGTGGTCTTGGATTGGCGATTGTAAAGCACGCACTTAGCCACCACGATTCACACCTCGAAATTCAAAGTGAAGTGGGCGTTGGCAGTCGTTTTCATTTCACGTTGCCAAACCGATTGACCGTGTCATGAGTGATTTAATACGCAGGATGCGTTTGCCGATTAGTTCTATGTTAGCGATGGTATTGGCGTGGCCAAGCTTCGCAGAGCAGAGTGTTGAATCACTGCCCGATTATTCCAAGGTTCCAGGTATCTCTGGAAGCTTGTTGTCAGTCGGGTCTGATACTTTGGCTGGGATGACGACACTCTGGGTAGAGGAGTTTAAATCCTACTACCCGAATGTAAATGCTCAGGTCCAAGCATCGGGCTCTTCTACTGCGCCTCCTGCATTGACGGAGGGGACTGCACATCTTGGCCCTATGAGCCGGCCAATGCGTCTGCGTGAAGTAGAAGCCTTCGAAAGAGAGCATGGCTATAAGCCAACTGCATTACGAGTCGCTATTGATGCAATCGGGCTGTTTGTCCACCGCGATAACCCTATTGAAGGGCTTAACTTTCGTCAGATTGATGGCATCTTTTCTGAGACCTTACGCTGCGGAGCAACGAAGCCCCTCAATAACTGGCAAGATCTTGGAATCGATCAGCCATGGGCAAAACATAGATTTCAACTGTTCGGTCGCAATTCTGTATCGGGCACTTATGGATACTTCAAACAGAATGCATTGTGCGGTGGTGACTTTAAAAACCGCGTGAATGAGCAACCTGGCTCGGCTTCTGTCGTTCAGTCAGTCGCTTCATCCATTAGTGGGATTGGCTACTCAGGCATTGGCTACCGCGTAGCAGGTGTTAAGTTGATTCCTATTGCAGAGCACGGCTCTAATTATGTTGAGCCTACGCGTGCGAATATCTTGAGTGGTGATTACCCTCTATCTCGCTTTCTCTATGTATATGTGAATAAGCACCCGGATAAACCACTTTCTCCAGTTGAGAGAGAGTTCCTTACTTTTGTATTCTCGAAGCAGGGACAAGAGCTTGTAGAAAAAGATGGCTATCTAGCAATACCGTCTGAGTTCGCAGAGCAAGAGCTCGCAAAAGTTGGGTTATAGCTCAAACTCAATATATAGGTAGCCTACTTGCGGTAGGCTATTTCCCTCATTTCAAATCTAAACACCAACCGGCACTTTTCCAGCGCTGCTGCTCTTCTTTTAACTCATAATCGAGTAGTTGGTTTGTATCTAACCAGTCACCATTTTCGCCAGTCAAACTCCAATGGTCATCCATTTTTATGGTTAGCTTTACATTAGGTACTGGTGTCTGGCTGCGTTGTCGATTGAGTAAGATTGCCAGCCTAAGTATTCGGATCATCAGCGTCACTTGTTGCGACGAAAACAGTGATAATGTTGGCAAGTCTTGCAGCTTGATCGCTTTTCTCTGATATCGAACGATAAGGGAAATCAGACGTTGTTGCTCGGTATTAAAACCGGGCATGGTGGTGTGTTTTATTAGATAGGCTGAATGGCGATGATATCCTTGGAATGCCACGCTTTGGCCTACTTCATGTAGCAGTGCAGACCAACCAAGTAGGTCAAACAATTCTGCGTCTATAGCGCCTTTCAGTTGTGGTTTAGCTTGCAGTAATAGGGTGCGAGCTATCTCTTTGACTTTTTCGGCATATGTTAAGTCAACATGATAGCGAGAGAGTAATGTTTCTGCAGTACGAGACCTTATATCAAGGCTCTTGAACTTATCTTCCATGTCATAAAGCACGCCTTCTCTTAATGCCCCATCAGAGACATACAGCTCATCTATATTTAAGCTATCCATAACAGCGGAAAGAATCGCAACACCTGCAGCAAACACGGGCTTTCGCTCACCGCTTAAACCCAACAGCTTGATGCTCTCTACAGATGAAAACTCCGTTAGATGGTTTTTTAGATAAGTAAGTCGTTGCGGCGTGATGTACTCATCGTCAAAGCCCAAACCCTTTAGTACCTCTTTAATTGATTTCGCGGTGCCAGATGAGCCAAAAGCGATCTCCCAAGAGGCGGCTTGGTAGTTCTTAATGACAGGTGTTAATAGCTGAATCGCTGCGGTATAAGCGGTTGCAAAATGCTGAGAAGTTAACTGGTCATCACTGAAGAAACGTTGAGTAAAGCTGACGCACCCCATAGGTAAACTATGTATGACGTCGGGTGTGAAGCCCTGTCCGGTCACTATCTCAGTACTTCCTCCACCAATATCGATAACGAGCTTTGATTTGGATGCGGTCTGAGTATGTTCAACCCCGTTGTAGATCAATCGCGCTTCATCTTGCCCTGAAATGATCTCGATGGGAAAAGGAAAAATGAGTTTGGCTTGTTCTATGAAGGTATTTGAGTTCTTTGCTTTTCGTAGAGTATGGGTAGCAACGACTCTAACATCATCTATCTCAAAATCAGTGAGTCGTTCTGCGAATACTTTTAGACAATCTAGCCCGCGATTAATCGCTTGATCTGATAGCTGGTGTTGATCATCCAGCCCATCGCCTAAGCATACTTTCTGTTTATGTCGGCTGACGAGTTGTAGATGTTTGCCAAACACTTGAGCGACCACCATATGAAAGCTGTTCGAACCTAAATCGATGGCAGCAATGCATCTTGATTGTTTGTCGTCATTTAGCGGCATGATTTTTTCTCTTGCTTGTACTTCTTACGAGCTTGCTTCTCTATATGTTTAATATAGTGGTAAGTAGCGAGTTGTGATGTGGAATGCGTAAGTTGAGCGTTGGGTGACGGCTTATACTGATTGCTCATCGCATGATCGATCATCCGCGCCTTACGTTTATCGTCAAAATGAAACTCGGTGATATCGATGATGGTTTGCTTGATCTTCGAGTCTAGGATTGGTGTTGCTACTTCAATCCTGTGGTCAAAGTTGCGAGTCATCCAATCAGCGGAAGATATGTAAACCTTGGGCTTTCCAGCATTGTGGAAGATCATCACTCTTGGGTGCTCAAGAAAACGATCGACGACACTGATGACTTCAATGTTGTCACTTACGTTAGGTATTCCCGGAACCAGTGAGCACATACCTCGAATGATCATTCTAACTTTTACGTTGGCTTGACTGGCTAGATAGAGCCTTTCAATGATTTCGCGATCCACTAAGTTATTGAGCTTTAAAGTTATACTCGCAGGCTTACCCTCTGAGGCATGCTGAATCTCTTTGTCGATCAGTTGATACAGACGCTTTCTAGTATTTTTAGGTGAGACTATCAGCTGTTTGAACTGCGTTTTCTGGTATGGATTTTCGATGTATTTGAAGACTTGGCGAACTTCATGCGTGAGCTCTGGGTTTGCGGTAAGCAAGGAGAAGTCTGTGTAAATACGAGCGGTGATTTCATGAAAATTACCTGTACCGATATGAACATAACTCTCCATAGCCTTGCCGTTCTTACGCCTGATGAGCAGTAATTTTGAGTGGATTTTTAGGCTGGGGATACCGTAAACCACCTTCACTCCGGCTTCTTGAAGTGTCTTTGCCCACTGAATGTTGGCTTGCTCGTCAAAACGGGCTTGAAGCTCGACCACCACGGTGACTTTCTTGCCATTGTAGGCCGCATCAATGATCGAGTTGAGTAACTTAGAGCCTTCAGCAACACGGTAAACGTTGATCTTGATGACCGTTACCTTGGGATCAAACGAAGCCTGCCTGACCAGTTCGGTAATGTGATTGAACGTATGGTACGGGTAGTGCAATAAGATATCGCGAGCTTTGATTGCTTCAAAATAGTTACTGTAATGAGCAAACAGCGCACACTTAATCGGTGAGAGAGGCGTGTTAACGAGATCTTCTCGATTAAGGGTAGGGAAATCACAGAAGTGCTTAAAGTTTTGATAACGACCACCAGAGAGTACGCTGTCATAGTCTGATAGCTTGAGCTTGATTCGTAAGAAATTCAGCATCTCTTGTGGCATCTCGGATTCATAGATCAAGCGTATCGGCAGCGCTGTTAAACGTTGCTCAATGCCAATCGACATGGATTCTAAAAGGCTGCAGTTACTGTCTTCTTGCAGGTCATAGTCTGCATCACGTGTCATTTTGATGGCGAAGCAACGTAGCGAATCGTATTCGAAGAAGCCTTTAAGTAAGTCGTCTAGGCAGAAGCGAACTATATTATCTAATAAGATCAGGGTAGTACGCTGTGAGTCTGACGGGCTCGGCAATTTTACAAAGCGAGGTAAAGCGTCAGATGGAATCTCTAACAGAGCGTATTGAGATGACCCATTGTGCTCAATATCGATAGCTAAATAACTTTGTTCGTCTTTGAGGATATTGAGCAGTTGGCTATCTTCGTTAAGTAGCAAAGGCGTGAGATGCGGGAGTATTTTCTTTTTAAAGTATTTTTTGAGCCAATCACTCTGCTCGGTACTAATTTGCTGTTCATTAACTAAAAAAATACGATTACGAGCTAATTCGAGCAACAACTCTTTGTAAAGTGAATGAAAACGAACATCTAGCTCATTTGCCTTTTGTTGCATCTGAGTCAGCAAGGCTTTTGAGGTATCAGAGTTTGACTCAGGATCTTGCAATAAGATCTTGCGTTTTACGTCGGAAAATCGGACTTTGTAGAACTCATCGAGGTTTTTCGAGTAGATCCCTAGAAAACGAACTCTTTCGATCAAAGGGACAGACTTGTCAGCTGCCTCTTGAAGTACTCTTTCGTTGAACGATAACCAGCTAAGTTCTTTTGCGACATAGTCTTTTTCCATCGTATTGTTGATCCTTGAATGCTGACTATTGGGGTGACTAATTTAATTTATAACGTTAGCGCTCACAAAAGTAATGATCATTGGATAATAAAAAGGGTGAACAAACTTGTTATTAGTTTCAGTTGTTTAACGTAGCTTGTAATATAATTGTCATCTAAGGTACATATTATGTCAGCAGCTAAAAAAAGGTAGATAAACAGATGGCTTCAGCCCAATTTTCATTGAAAGAGCGCGACAAAAAAAGATGGTTGAAAGATCGTCTCGTCCGTTTTTCGGTGACATGCGGTGGTGTCAGTGTTTTAGCTGCCTTGGTTTTGATCTTCGTATATCTAGCAATGGTCATTTTACCGGTATTTTCCGATACTGGTTTAGATACGGATCAAGCGGTTAAAACCGTAGTGGTAGATAAGCCTGTGGCACTATCGGTTGATGAGTACGGTCAACACGCCTTTACTGTCGAAAAGTCTGGTTTGGTTCAGTTTTGGGACCTAGACTCGCAAAATACACACTCTTATTTCGAGCGAAGTGTGTTAGTAGATCCTATTGCCTTCTCTCGAAATACCCCTGCTGAAAATTGGTTTGCTTTTGCCGATAGCGCAAGCAATATCACTTTCTTCTACCCTGAGTATAGTGCGCCTGTACTCCAAAAGGGCGCTGAAGCTGAACCAAAAATCGAGCAAGTTACTCTGCCTCAACCCTTCTTAGTCGACGAACCAACGAACGGCGCGTTGATCGATAAGTTCGTATTCTCTAAAAGCGGGCGCGATATTACTGTTGCCGCTCAGTTAACTGACCAACGAGTGCTAGTGAAGTGGTACCAAAGCGACTTGGCTGGTGGCTATGTATTAAAGAATAGTCAATGGTTATCGGATAAGCTTGGCACGCAGCAGCAGTTATTAATGACACCTGATGGGCAGACTTTATACCTTCGAGCAAAGTCTGACTTAGTGGTGCTAAAGCTCGCTGAAAAAGGGTTTGATGTCCGTGAGGTGATCGACCTGAGTTTGAATGACGCTAAACACGGCGTGAAAAGTATCGATTTGTTGTCTGGTGCTTATTCGTTGTTGGTTACGCATCAGGATGGACAAGTCTCCCAATGGTTTGATGTACTTAAAGATGAAAAGCGTAGCCTAACCCATATTCGAGATTTCCAACTCGCTGAAGAAGTACAATTTATCTTGCCGGATACCTACCGAAAAGGCTTCTACAGCTTCTATAAAAACGGCACATTACAGAGCCATTATACGACCAGCGAAAAGTTGTCTCTGTTTGAGCGTGCGTTTGATAAGTCACCTCAGTTAGCTGCTATGTCGGCTAATGAGCTGCATTTGGTAACATTGATTGATGATAAAATCAGTGTGGCGAAAGTCGACAATGAATACCCTCAGATTTCATTTTCATCGCTATGGCAAAAAGTCTGGTATGAGAGCTATCCAGAGCCGCAGTATGTATGGCAATCAACCTCTGCCAATGATGACTTTGAAGAGAAGTTCAGTTTAGTTCCTATCACGTTTGGTACCATCAAAGCTGCGCTATTTGCCATGATGTTTGCGGTGCCTGTTGCAGTGTTAGGTGCAATTTATACCGCTTACTTTATGTCGCCACGCATGCGACGAGTAGTGAAGCCGTCGATTGAGTTAATGGAAGCTTTGCCTACCGTAATCATTGGTTTCCTCGCGGGCCTATGGTTTGCGCCAATCGTTGAAACTCACTTAACCGCTGTATTCTCTTTGATGGTGATGTTGCCTCTGAGCGCTTTGATTACAGGGCTTGTTTGGTTCTGTTTACCTAAGGTTGTGACAAGTCGTTTCTCTAATGGTTGGCACGCGCTCATCTTGATTCCGGTACTGATTGCAACGGTCGTTATAGTATTCGCAGCAGGCAACAGTATCGAAGCCTTGTTGTTTGACGGTGATATACGCACTTTCCTAGCAGGCTATGGGATCGATTTTGATCAGCGTAACGCTCTAGTGGTCGGTTTCGCTATGGGTTTTGCTGTTATCCCGACCATTTTTACGATTGCTGAAGATGCGATTTTCTCTGTGCCGAAGCACTTATCTGATGGTTCACTCGCGCTTGGTGCAACCGCGTGGCAGACCCTGATTTATGTCGTTTTACTGACAGCCAGCCCCGGTATTTTTTCGGCGGTCATGATGGGATTAGGGCGAGCGGTTGGTGAAACCATGATCGTCCTGATGGCGACAGGCAACACGCCAATTCTTGATTGGAATATTTTAGAAGGGATGAGGACACTATCCGCGACCATTGCTGTCGAACTTCCAGAATCGGAAGTCGGTGGGTCGCATTTCCGTTTGCTGTTCTTAGCTGCGCTATTGCTGTTTATTTTTACCTTCGCTGTGAACTCGCTAGCGGAGTGGGTTCGACAAAGATTGAGAGATAAATATCGTGCTTTATAGTGTTAATGCGTCACCTCAATCTGAATCTAGGCCTGCAAAGCTTTGGGGCTTAGCGAACTGCATGCATCGTTGTTCTATGTACCACTGTCAGGTAGCACATGATGAATAGACTCAAGTCATTACTATCATGGGTTAAATCTGGTTCGCCATGGATCTGGCTAACCGGTGGGGCGGTGAGCATCTGTATGCTTTCGGTTCTGGGTTTGATGCTCTTGATTGGCTGGAAAGGGTTGACCTACTTTTGGCCTGCGCCTTTGTATCAGTGGCAAGTCGATTCTAAAGATCTTTCTCTGGTTGTGAACCTCGATGAAACCGTATCTCAACAAGATGTGTTGATCGGTCAGCTGTATGAACGCAAATACATCCCAATAGAGCAAGTACCGCAGGCGCACGATCTACTATCACCCCAGAACATCGCTACCGGGTTGATACAACGTTTGAGCATCAAGGTGGCGAATAGAGAGCTCTATCCCGCGGATTTTGTTTCGATTCTAGATGTGAATCTATTGGAGCCTACCACTCCCCAAAATTGGGCGGTGATAGAGCGTAGTCGCGGTGGTTACTTTTTTGGTAAGCCAGTTGGCTTTAAAACGGCATCGGGAACTTTCTATACCGATATCGACCAAAAGCTTAAAGATGGTTTAGCTTTCGCTGACACTTTGCGTGCTGAAACGTCACGCGTGGTAAACCAAGAGATTCGTAATATCAGCTGGCAGTTGGAAAACTTACGTCTAGAAAAGCGCAAGTTAGAACTTAATGAGTCTGTGAGCGATGAGTACCTTAAAACTTATACCGCAACTAGACTCGAGCTGAATAAGCACTTAGATGAAGCCGAGATCAAGCTAGAGCACCTCAGAACACAGTTGAATGTTGAGAGCTTACTTGTTGAAGACATGACGGGTGAGCAGGTTGAAATCTCGCTCAGTCATATTTTGGATTACTGGTACCCAAATAATATGTCTTACCTTGAGAAGGTAGGGCACTGGGGTCACCAAGTGTGGAAGTTCTTATCAGAGAATCCACGAGAGTCCAATTCAGAAGGCGGCGTCTTTCCTGCAATCTTTGGCACAGTGCTACTGGTTATTCTGATGTCGATTGTGGTGATGCCTCTTGGGGTTGTGGCGGCGATCTACTTACATGAATACGCAAAAAATAACGCGCTCACACGTTTGATTAGAATTGCGGTTATCAACCTAGCCGGTGTACCTTCAATCGTGTATGGCGTTTTTGGTTTAGGCTTTTTCGTTTATACCATTGGTGGCTCGATCGATACCCTCTTTTATGCAGAGCGACTACCCGCACCTACCTTTGGTACGCCGGGCCTACTTTGGTCTGCACTGACTTTGGCCGTGTTAACACTTCCTGTCGTGATTGTGACGACTGAAGAGGGGTTAACACGTATTCCAAGTTCGGTAAGGCATGGCTCTTTAGCGCTCGGCGCGACTCAGTTTGAGAGCTTGTGGCGCATTGTTCTGCCTATGGCAAGCCCTGCGATAATTACCGGCCTGATCTTGGCGATTGCAAGAGCAGCGGGTGAAGTGGCTCCATTAATGCTGGTGGGTGTTGTAAAACTCGCATCAAGCTTGCCTGTTGATAGTCAGTTTCCTTACATACACTTAGATAGAAAGTTCATGCATTTAGGCTTTCATATCTATGATGTTGGATTTCAAACATCGAATATAGAGGCTGCGCGCCCATTGGTGTATGCGACTTCGTTTTTATTGGTTACGGTTATCGTGGGGCTGAATTTAACGGCGATTAATATCCGTAATAACTTACGTGAAAAGTACCGAACCTTAGGACAAGATTAAGATGTTCTCAATTAATGAAACCTTGGGTTACCAAGCACCTTTAGATGTACATAATCTAAAGGAAGAACAAATTGCTATCTCGATCGAAGGGCTCAATCTTTACTACAAAGAAAGCCAAGCGCTCGATGATATCTCTATGAAGATACCCAAAGGGCAGGTGACGGCATTTATCGGTCCTTCGGGGTGTGGTAAGTCGACCTTACTACGTTGTATCAATCGTATGAACGATCTTGTCGAAGGCTGCAAAGTTTCCGGAAAAGTGAAGCTTCATGGCAAGAATATCTACCATCCTAAAGTTGATGTTGCGACTCTGCGTCGTCGTGTCGGTATGGTATTTCAGCGTCCAAACCCGTTTCCTAAATCTATCTATGAAAATGTGGTTTACGGGCTGAGGCTGCAAGGCGTGAGTAACAGCCGAGATCTGGATGATGCTGTAGAGCGATCACTGCGTGCAGCGGCGTTGTGGGACGAAGTAAAAGATCGTTTACATGAAAATGCTTTTGGTTTGTCTGGTGGTCAGCAGCAGCGCTTGGTGATTGCTCGCGCCGTTGCGATTGAACCAGAGGTCTTGCTGTTGGATGAACCTACATCGGCCTTGGATCCTATTTCAACATTGACGATTGAAGAGCTAATTAACGACCTGAAGACGCAATATACGGTCGTTATCGTCACGCATAACATGCAGCAGGCTGCGCGTGTGAGTGACCATACTGCTTTTATTCATATGGGTAAATTGATCGAGTACTCAGATACGGATTCAATATTTACGTCGCCATTGAAAAATCAAACGGAAGACTACATTACAGGTAGATACGGTTAACTGTGCCGTTCTTATCATTGGAGCTAAGTCACTCCAATATAAATGACTTATCCATTTCTTTTTAAGGAGCTGACATGCAATTTGGTCGCCACATCTCAGGACAATTCAACGTCGAGTTAGAGTCTATCCGCACCCATGTATTGACTATGGGTGGGTTGGTGGAGCAGCAACTCTCTTTTGCGATGCAGGCACTCCATAAAGATGATTTGGAACTAGCGAAGAAAGTGATTCGTGATGATCATAAAGTGAATGCGATGGAAGTGTCGATTGACGAGGCATGTACCCGCATTATTGCCAAGCGTCAGCCAACGGCAAAAGATCTGCGTTTGATAATGGCGATCATCAAGACGATTACAGACCTGGAGCGTATTGGTGATGTTGCGTCGAAGATCGCTCAGGGTGCGATTGATATTCCTTCGACAAAAGAACAAAAATTCCATGTATCGCTAGAGCCTTTATGTCGACAAGCGATCACCATGCTGCATCAAGTTTTAGATGCATTTGCTCGAATGGATGTGGATGCGGCTGCTGAGGTACACAAACTTGATGACAAGTTGGATGCTGAATACGAAGCGGTGATTCGTCAGTTGATGACTTACATGATGGAAGACCCGAAGAATATTCCTAATATCTTGCAAGTGATGTGGTCTGCGAGAGCCATTGAGCGAGTGGGGGATCGTTGCCAGAATATCTGTGAGTACATTATCTATTTCGTCAAAGGCAAAGATGTACGCCACCTTGGCGATCAAAGCCTAGATGACGCACTAAAGTAAACAGTCTAGCTAGAAGCTCAGTATCGCGCCTAGGTTTACGTTGATAGTGGTGTTGTAAGGCACAAAAGTCTTATTGTGATCAAACAGATTCAAGTCGGCACCCGCTCTGAGTGCGAGTATTGGCGTCGCTTGATACACATAGGCACCACCTAAACTTATGCCAGTCGCTGTCTTTCTTTCCGTAATGTCAGAACGTGTCTTTTCACCATCATAGTCTGCAAATCCAATCTCAGCTTGAAAGCCGTGTATTTGCTGTGAACCAAACATGTTCTGGATGCCAATCCGATACGATTGTACCGTTTCATCATAACGACCACTCTCGTACCAAATATCTGAGTAGCTTACATAAATCGCACCTAAATCAGCAACATCAGTCAAGCCAACCTGAACACCAAATCCATGGTACGGACCTACTTTAAATTCTGGTGAAAGGTGAAGACCGGTTGCAGAGGCGGAAGTTGAAAGTAAGGCAAGCAAAAGAAGGGGAGTTTTTATCTTCATAACACTCTTAATAAACTGATATTGAGCATCCCTACTATAGCTAAAGTAATTGACTTCATGTCGATGGGATAAATATTAAACAGTGTTTTATTTTTAGGCTAAGTAGCATTTAGTATAATTAAAATAAGTATTGCTTATTAACTTGTTCATTCAGTGCTTGTTTGATGACGTCAGCTAGCCAGATATGAAGAGGGTTATTACGATTTTTGGTATGGATGTGGCTGTATACCCCCACAACTTTTAAATCGTTCGTGATATCTACATCAATAGCTCTTAAGTTGGGATAGTTGTCGATAGGGAAGAGATTGGAATGGGGCATATACATATCTGAGTTGAGCAGGACGTCAATGAGGGCCAATACCATCTCAGAACGAAAACCAATACGATGAGGAATTGAGTAGGATTCTAATATTCTTGAAGCCTGACTGAAGTTATCGTTCCATCCTGGTGATATTAATGATGCAATCTCATACCCTGCTAAGTCTTGTGGTGTAACCGTCGACTTTTTTATCGGGTGCTCTTTTCGAACAAATAAGCGCCCTTTGATATCAACAAGTTTTTGAACATAAATTTCTTTCGAAACGTTGGTGAGTTGATACGCAACACCTAATAAGACATCTTCTCTTTGAATATCTTTTACAGACGATGTACTCCAGCTCGTTAACTCTAATTCACAGTTTGGTGCCTGCTGCTTTATAGCTTTATAAAGAGAGCCTGATAAACATGCGAGTACTACTGGAGATAAAGCAATTTTTATTGGGTAGTCAATTTGCTTTGGGTCAAATGTACTTGAAGAGTTAATTGCAGTTTTCAAGCCATCTAGATGAGGTGTTATCTCGTTAGCTAGTTGTTCCGAAAAAGCAGTAGCTTGCAGCCCACCATGTACTTTCACGAATAGATCATCCGAAAAGTGATGACGTAGTTTCTGTAGCGCTTGACTCACTGCTGGTTGAGAGACGAATAAACGCTCCGCTGCCTTTCTGGTGTTTTTTTCCTGGTAAACAATCAAAAAGGTACGCAATAGATTTAAATCAAGAGAGCTGAATAGATCCTTAGCCATAACATTCCATGAGTCGCCATATTGAGTTTACTAATATACGTGACTTCTAAGCTTTTACTAGCCATGTTGTGTTGGTGTTTAGTCAGCTCTCGGTGTTTATCTATTTGTTAAGCGAGGCTATCAGATCTTGAATCTTTGCCGTGCTCGTTACTGGGATTAAGTAATCGTCTACATCATCATGCCCCATTTGAGCTTGAGAGGCTTGTGTCATTAGGCTTGGTCTTGTCGACTTGCCAGATAGATGCAGTGCTTGAACGCCAGTGTGCTTAAGAACTTCTCGGCCATTTTCAGCAGTAACGCCTGCCCCAGCCATAATGTCTAAGCGGCCTTGAGTGAGCGCAACCATGTCCTTGAGAATGTCTTTTCCTTGCTCCGCGTTACTTGCTAAGCCTGAAGTTAAAACACGTTCACAACCAAGTTCGATAATCTGTTCTAGCGCTTTTTGGTAATCCTTAAGTTGGTCGATAGCACGGTGAAAGGTTACGCCAAGTTTTAGCTGGTGGGCTTTTGAGGTTAGTGCTTTCATGGCAGCCATGTCTATTTCACCTTGAGCGGTAAGCACACCCAATACCACACCATCTAAGCCAGCATCGGCAGCGGCTTGGATATCATCAAGCATGCACATCATATCGTCGTTATCGAAGATGAAGTCGCCTTGTCTTGGGCGAATCATTGCGTACACGGGGACCGATGAGATGCGAGCGGCTTGCTTCATCATTCCGAAGCTCGGAGTTAACCCACCAAGTGCTAGTGAAGAGCAGAGCTCAATACGACTCGCTCCGCCTTCTAGGGCATTGTGTAGAGATTCTAGGTTATCGATACAAACTTCAATTTCGATGTTCATGATATTTTACTCGTTCAAATTGAGACTGAGGAAATCATAGCAATCTTGAGACGATTCTGAATAGGTAGCGATAGAGGAAAATAGAGGTAAATTTTCGCTTTGCGGTTACCCCTATTCATAGTGGAGATGAGCCAGGAATAAACCATTGTTGAAGCAATAGATGCAAAAAGCCCGAAGCGTTGACTTCGGGCTTTGAATAAGACTTTACTTCTTAACTGATTGGCGGTGCGCTTTGCGCTGTAGCTTATGCTTTATTTCTCTTTATAGAGAGTCATCCAACCATTCACCCGTGTTGAGTCGGGCTTAAGAATGTAATTACTTGCTTAGGTCGTCAGCGTGCTCAGATAGGAATGCTGCAACACCTTTTGGAGATGCGTCCATACCTGATTTACCTTCTTCCCATTGTGCAGGACAAACTTCACCGTTCTTCTCGTGGAAGTTTAGTGCGTCTACCATGCGTAGCATTTCGTCGATGTTACGACCTAGTGGAAGATCGTTAACTACTTGGTGACGTACAAGACCGTCAGCGTCGATTAGGAAAGAACCACGGAAAGCAACGCCTGCTTCTGGGTGCTCAACATCGTATGCTTTGCAGATTTCGTGCTTAACGTCAGCAACTAGTGGGTATTTAACTTGACCGATACCGCCGTCAGCGATAGCAGTGTTACGCCATGCGTTGTGAGAGAATTGAGAATCGATAGAAACACCGATTACTTCAACGCCTTTAGCTTGGAAATCTTCTAGACGGTTGTCGAAAGCGATTAGCTCTGAAGGACAAACGAAAGTGAAGTCTAGTGGGTAGAAGAAAACAACCGCTTTCTTACCTTTAGTGAATTCTGCGAAGTTGAAGTTATCAACGATCTCACCGTTACCTAGAACAGCTGCTGCAGTAAAGTCAGGGGCTTGACGACCTACTAGTACCATTTTGGAATCTCCTAAAAAATTAGTTGGCCCAACACATCTTTGTTTGGGCTCCGTTTCTACGCGACAAACTATAGTACAATCGGTACTATAGAAAAAAGCGAATTAAATAGATTAAGTTCATCGAAAAAAACGATAAGCTTATTCTTTGTCCTTTTCTCAGGTCTTAGGACCTTCGTGTAACTTATCCTACTCATATTACAAAGTAATTTCATGAATAAATGGCCAAGTCTTAAGCAACTTCACTATCTTGTTACTCTTCACGAAACACGCCACTTTAGCGACGCCGCTGATCGCTGCTTCGTTAGCCAATCTACTCTGAGTAAAGGTATCCAAAACCTAGAAGAGCTGATCGGTTGCCCTTTGTATGAGAAGAAAGATAAAAAGAGCCCACTCGTTTTCACCCAAGCGGGAGAGCTGGTGGTGAAGCATGGCCGAGAGTTATTGGCGAAAGGGCAGGACTTGGTTGAACTCGGAAATCTATGTAATGGCGATGCGATGCAAGGTCAGTTGCGAGTTGGGTGTATCCCTACCATTGCACCATTTCTGTTGTGCGATTTGGTACAAGAAGCCAACCAACGCTTTCCTCAGCTAAATCTGCTGTTGCGCGAAGACACCACAACGAACTTACTCGCAGCACTGCGCCATGGTGAGCTAGATGTATTGATTCTGGCCCTGCCTGTCGACATCGACAATATGGAGAGCAAAGTGGTTGGGCAGGATCCTTTTAGAATGGTCATCAGCCGTAATCAAGCAGATGGTATTCGTGTCCCTATTAAATATGACGACCTGCCAGACGAGTCTGTATTCTTATTGGAGAACGAGCACTGTTTAACTGAGCACGCGGTGTCAGCGTGTAAGTTAACCGATAAAGAGAAGATCAACCCGTTCACAGCAACGAGCCTTCACACATTGGTGCAAATGGTCGCGAACGGTTTAGGGACCACCTTTATTCCACAAATGGCGATTGACCATGGTTTGCTAGAAAACCAAAACCTGGTAGTTATCGATCCTCCTGGTCAACAGGCGTACCGAGACATCGGTCTTGTTTGGCGACCAAGTTCATCACGTCGTGAAACCTTCCACCAATTAGCCGATGTCGTGTCTGAGTTATTGTAAAGACATCATCGTTCAGCATATTTAATCTATACCTTTGAGCGGCTACTTAAGCCGCTCTTTGTTTTGCAAATTCAACGGTTAATCCACTTCAGCTTCTTCTGGCTCTACTTCTTCTTGTAGTTCAAGCAAGTTAATCGCGATGGTGACGAAGTCACTGTCGGTGATGATGCCAACCAGTTCGCCGTGGCTGACCACTGGTAAGCAGCCCACTTTGTGTTTTTGCATGTAAATAGCAGACTCTTTTAACCCAGCTCGAGGCTCTACTGACATAACGTTCTTGTGCATGATGTCATTTAGGGGAGTAGACAGGGTAAAAGATTGAGCTGGCGGAATGTTTTGTAGGCTAGATTCTTGGGCGGCGAGAACGTCTCGTTGGGTGACTACGCCCAGTAATTTTCTGTCGGCATCTACAACTGGGATATGGCGGATATCAAGCGCTTCCATGGTGTGCTTAGCATCGGCCAGTGAGTGTGAGCGCAATAAAGTATGAGGGTTGCGAGTCATCATATCTTCGACCTTGATCATACGAACCTCCTTATTATTTATTTGTTGTTCTCACTATAGTTTTTTATCCAAAAAATAACTGAGAGCTGGCGCATTTTTGGGTGAGTTTTACACAACTATTTCATTTCACTCGCTCGCGGATTAAGTCGCATAATTTTACGCCTCTTTACAATAATCCATTGCTGTAAACCTTGCTATTGCGGCTCGTGTGCCTATACTAGCCCACTGCGAAATTTTTAGTCGCGTCTACTCATTCATCAACCAAACAAGACCAGAAAAATGCAAGTTTCAGATTTTCACTTTGACCTACCAGATGAACTCATTGCTCGCTACCCTCAAGAAGAGCGTACAGCAAGCCGTCTGCTTAAATTAGATGGCAATGACGGCAACCTAACTGATGGTTCGTTCAAGGACGTTTTAGATTTGGTGGAACCAGGCGATCTGGTTGTTTTCAATAACACGCGCGTTATCCCTGCTCGTGTATTTGGTCACAAAGCTTCAGGCGGTAAGCTTGAAGTGTTGGTTGAGCGTATGCTGGATGAGAAAAGCATTCTGGCTCATGTTCGTTGTTCTAAATCACCAAAGCCGGGTACTAAGCTGTTTCTTGGTGAGAATGATGAGTACGAAGCAGAAATGGTAGCGCGTCATGATGCGTTATTTGAAATCCATTTCACATCCGATCAAAGCGTTCTAGAAATTCTGAACAGTGTTGGTCACATGCCACTGCCTCCTTATATTGATCGTCCAGATGAAGACGCAGACAAAGAGCGTTACCAGACGGTCTATAATGAAAAGCCAGGTGCAGTAGCAGCACCAACAGCTGGTCTTCACTTTGACGATAAGTTAATGGCAGACATGGAAGCTAAAGGCGTTGAGTTTGCATATGTAACGCTGCATGTCGGCGCGGGCACATTCCAGCCAGTAAAAGTAGACAACATCAACGATCATCACATGCATGCAGAGTACGTTGAAGTACCGCAAGAAGTGGTGGATGCGGTTGCGGCAACTAAAGCTCGTGGCGGACGTATTATCGCAGTGGGTACAACATCGGTTCGTTCTTTAGAAAGTGCAGCACAAGACGCTCTGAAAAACGGTACAGAGTTAGTGCCGTTCTTTGGTGATACAGAAATCTTTATTTTCCCTGGTTACGAATACCAGTTGGTTGATTGTCTTATCACTAACTTCCACCTACCTGAATCGACACTGATCATGTTGGTGAGTGCGTTTGCAGGTTACGACAACGTGATGGGTGCATACGATCACGCAGTGAAGAGCGAATACCGCTTCTTTAGCTATGGTGATGCGATGTTCATCAACAAGAAAACCAGCTAATTTAAGCTGGTTATAAGCGATATAAATAAGAATTTACGGGTGCTAGCAGTAAGCTAGGAGTCGGGCAGGGTCTCTGTCTAATCTCTCGCAAGGAATACGCGACCGCTCCTCATAGAGTATTAAGGTTAACTTAAGCTCTGAATTAACAGTCAGATTGTTTCTCTGGCATATTGGAGGCTTCGTGAAATTAAAATACGAACTTAAAAAAACAAACGCTGGTGCGCGTCGTGGTCAACTTCAGTTTGAACGCGGTACCGTTGAAACACCAGCATTCATGCCTGTAGGTACTTACGGTACTGTAAAAGGTATGACTCCTGAAGAAGTAAAAGACACAGGTGCTGAAATCCTACTAGGTAACACGTTCCACCTATGGCTACGTCCTGGTCAAGAAATCATGAAGATGCACGGTGACTTGCACGATTTCATGAACTGGCAAGGTCCTATCCTGACCGATTCAGGCGGCTTCCAAGTATTCAGCTTAGGTGCGATGCGTAAAATCACTGAAGAGGGTGTACATTTCCGTAACCCTGTAAACGGTGACAAGATCTTCATGGACGCTGAGAAGTCTATGGAAATCCAAAAAGACCTAGGTTCAGACATCGTAATGATCTTCGATGAGTGTACGCCTTACCCTGCGACACACAAAGAAGCGAAAGACTCAATGGAGATGTCTCTTCGTTGGGCTGAGCGTTCTCGTAACCACTTCGACAAACTTGAAAACCCGAACTCACTATTCGGTATCGTTCAAGGTGGTGTATATGAAGACCTACGTGATGTATCTGTTAAAGGCCTAACTGAAATTGGTTTCGACGGTTACGCAGTTGGCGGCCTAGCAGTAGGCGAACCAAAAGAAGACATGCACCGCATTCTTGAGCACACATGTCCTCAACTGCCTGAAGATAAGCCACGTTACCTAATGGGCGTAGGCAAACCGGAAGACCTAGTTGAAGGTGTTCGTCGTGGTATCGACATGTTTGACTGTGTAATGCCAACGCGAAATGCACGTAACGGCCACCTGTTTGTGACTGAAGGTGTGATCAAGATCCGTAATGCGAAGCATAAAACTGATACAACACCACTAGATTCAGAGTGTGACTGTTACACTTGTAAGAACTACAGCAAGTCGTACTTACACCATTTGGATCGTTGTAACGAAATCCTAGGTGCTCGACTGAACACGATTCATAACCTGCGTTTCTACCAACGAGTAATGTCTGACATTCGTCAGTCTATCGATGAAGACCGCTTTGAAGAGTTCGTTGCAGAGTTTTACGCAAGAATGGGGCGTGAAGTGCCGCCACTAGGTAAAGAATCTTAGTATTTCTTTTTTGCGAGCCCTGTCTCTCTTCGGAGGGATGGGGCTTGAAAATAAAGGGATACAACCCAATTAGACAAACAATTACGAAAATATAAATAGAGGATGTTTTAAATGTTTATTTCTCAAGCTCACGCAGCAGCAGAAGGTGCACCAGCAGGCGGCGGTTTCGAAATGCTAATCATGCTAGGTATGTTCGCTGTGATCTTCTACTTCATGATCTACCGTCCACAAGCTAAGCGCGTTAAAGAGCACAAGAACCTAATGGCTTCTATGGGCAAAGGCGACGAAGTTCTTACTAGCGGTGGTCTGATCGGTAAAATCACTAAGATTGCAGAAGACAACGACTACGTTGCTATCGAACTGAACGCAAACAACGAAGTAGTTATCAAGAAAGACTTCGTTACAGCAGTGCTACCAAAAGGTACTCTGAAATCTCTATAAACAGCTAGAGGATCCTCGCTGTGCTAAACCGTTATCCGTTATGGAAGTACCTGATGGTGGTGTTTACCATTGCCATCGCTGCGTTGTACGCACTTCCAAATATATACGGTGAAGATCCGGCAGTTCAAGTTACAGGGGCGCGTGGCGCCTCTGTAGATATGTCTACGCTGGATGCTGTCACCAATGCTCTTGAAGCAGAAAACCTTTCAACTAAATCCGTTGCTCTCGAAAACGGTTCCATTCTTGTTCGCTTTAACGACACAGACTCTCAAATTAGTGCTCGTGATGTTATCACTGAAGCATTAGACGAAGACGTTATCGTTGCATTAAACCTAGCGGCTTCAACACCGGATTGGCTTGAATCTATTGGTGCTGCACCAATGAAGCTTGGTCTTGACCTACGTGGTGGTGTTCACTTCTTAATGGAAGTGGATATGGACGCTGCAATGGAAAAGCTAGTTGGCCAACAAGAAGAAGCGTTCCGTAGTGAACTTCGTGAAGAGAAGATCCGTTACCGTGCTATTCGTCCATCGGGCAAAGATGCGGTAGAAGTGATCTTACGTAATGAAGAGCAGCTTGCTGAAGCGAAATCGCTACTGCAATCTAAGCACCAAGACATGACATTCGTAGACTCTGACTCGAATGGTCGTTTTTCTTTGATTGCTAACTTCACTGAAGCTCGTCTTCAAGAAATCCGCAACTACGCGGTAGAGCAAAACATTACCATTCTACGTAATCGTGTGAACGAACTTGGTGTTGCTGAGCCTTTGGTTCAACGTCAAGGCGCTAGCCGTATCGTAGTGGAATTGCCAGGTGTTCAAGACACGGCGCGTGCTAAAGAAATCCTTGGTGCGACAGCAACGCTTGAATTCCGTGAAGTTGATAGCAGTGCTGACTTAGCTGCTGCCGCTTCTGGTCGTGCTCCTGCGGGTAGCGAAATCAAGCAAGACCGTGACGGTCGCCCTGTGGTACTTAAGAAGCGCGTTATCCTAGGTGGTTCTAGCATTACAGATGCGAGCTCAAGTGTTGATGAATATGGTCGTCCTCAAGTTAACATCTCGCTAGACAGCGAAGGTGGTAGCAAGATGTCTGCGTTCTCTCGTCAAAATATCGGTAAGCTAATGGCAACCGTATTTGCAGAGTACAAAGACAGCGGTCGTAAGACACCTGAAGGTAAAGTGATTCTTACTAAGCATGAAGAAGTGATTAACCAAGCGACGATTCAATCTGCTCTTGGCCGTAACTTCCGTATTACTGGTATCGACTCTACAGCTGAAGCTCATAACTTGGCACTTCTACTTCGTGCTGGTGCTCTGATTGCTCCTATCTCGATTGTTGAAGAACGTACGATTGGTCCATCTATGGGTCAACAAAACATCGATATGGGTATCATGGCGATGGTTTGGGGTATGGCTGCCGTAATGCTATTTACGCTGCTTTACTACCGTAGCTTTGGCCTTATCGCGAACGTTGCGCTAATGGCGAACTTGGTATTGATTATTGGTGTGATGTCGATGATCCCAGGTGCAACCATGACGCTACCAGGTATTGCTGGTATCGTATTAACGGTCGGTATGGCAGTCGATGCCAACGTACTGATCTTTGAACGTATACGTGAAGAGCTTCGAGAGGGACGCAGTCCACAGCAAGCTATCCACCAAGGTTACGCGAACGCATTCAGCACAATCGCCGATGCGAACATCACAACTTTATTAACTGCAATTATTCTATTTGCGGTTGGTACTGGTGCGATTAAAGGCTTCGCGGTAACGCTGTCTATCGGTATCCTGACTTCTATGTTTACAGCTATTGTCGGCACACGTTGTATCGTGAACCTGATGTATGGCGGCAAACGCGTTAAGAAACTGTCGATCTAAGGCTAGGAATTAATATGTTTCAGATTCTAAAAGCAGATAAAATGATCGACTTTATGCGTTGGTCAAAGGTTGCCTTTGTTCTTTCTATCTTGATGATTGGTACGGCTATCTTCACTCTTGCAACGAAATCGTTGAACTGGGGTTTGGATTTCACAGGCGGTACTCTGATTGAAGTTGGTTTTGAGCAACCAGCACACCTTCCTGATATCCGTAGTGCACTTGAAGCTGAAGGCTTTGGTGATGCAACGGTACAGAACTTCGGTTCAGCTCGTGATGTAATGGTTCGTCTACGTCCTCGTGACGGTGTTGCAGGCGAGACACTTGGTAACCAAATCCTTTCAGCTATCGAGAAAGGCACTGGCGAACAAGTTGAAATGCGTCGTATCGAGTTCGTTGGCCCTAACGTAGGTGATGAGCTAACAGAAGCGGGTGGCCTTGCTATCCTAGTTTCTCTTATCTGTATCTTGATCTACGTATCAGTACGATTCGAATGGCGTTTAGCAGCAGGTGCGGTACTTGCACTGGCGCACGACGTTATCATCACGCTGGGTGTATTCTCTCTTATGCAAATTGAGGTCGACCTGACCATCGTAGCAGCCTTGCTAACGGTAGTCGGTTACTCCCTCAACGATACCATTGTTGTATTCGACCGTATTCGTGAGAACTTCCGTAAGATGCGTAAAGGCGAAGCACCTGAAGTACTGAACAGCTCAATCACACAAACATTGAGCCGTACGTTGATCACTTCTGGTACAACCTTGTTCGTAGTTATCGCACTGTTTGTTCAGGGCGGCGCTATGATTCACGGTTTCGCGACTGCACTTCTACTGGGTATTACGGTTGGTACTTATTCTTCTATCTACGTTGCATCTGCACTGGCTATGAAGTTGGGTATTACGCGTGAACACCTAATGCCACCACAAGTGGAAAAAGAAGGTGAAGAGTTTGACGAAATGCCATAAGCCTTGGCTTAACAAGTTTCGTTAAACCAACAAAACCGCTATGTAACTAGCGGTTTTTTTATGTCTGCATTTTGTAGGAAAACTCAATACAAATTACGTTCGAGGTGAGTAGCACTTAATGTCATGAGCGCTATTCTGCTCGCATCTCGCATCTCGCATCTCGCATCCCTGAACCGCAGATACAAAAAAGCCCCGCATGTGCGAGGCTTTGAATTTTTTAGAGCTCTATTAAATAGAGACTATCAACGTAAGGCCTGAATTACTTCAGCATACCTTCGTTTGCGTTCTCACGAACGTGCTTAAGAATAGACTTAACACCACGTGCGCTTGAAGCTACAACGTTACCAGACTTCATGTAGTCAGTACCGCCAGCGAAGTCAGTTAGGATTGCACCAGCTTCACGTGCGATTAGATCGCCAGCTGCTAGGTCCCAAGGTTTTAGGTCTAGTTCTAGGTAACCGTCAACACGACCAGCTGCTAGGTAACATAGGTCAAGTGCTGGAGAACCAGTACGACGGAAATCAGAACAGTCGATGAATAGACCAGAGATGATCTTCATGAAAGACTCAGAGTGTTGCTTAGCTTTGAATGGGAAACCAGTTGCTAGAACAGTACCTTGAAGGTCTTTAAGTTGAGTAACACGCATACGAGCGTTGTTTAGTTGAGCACCAGCGCCACGTTGAGCTGTGAATAGCTCGTTTAGCATTGGGTCGTAAACACAAGCAACTTCTGTACGACCGTTCATGCGAACAGCGATAGATACAGAGAAATGAGGGAAACCTTTTACAAAGTTGTTGGTGCCATCTAGTGGGTCAACGATCCATTGTACGTCAGAGTCTTTACCTTCGATTAGGCCTTTCTCTTCAGAAATAATGCTGTGCTCTGGGTAAGATGCTTTGATTGTCTCAATGATCATGTACTCAGCTTCTTGAGCAATGTTAGTAACGTAATCGTTGTTACCTTTTAGAGACGTTTCGATCTTATCAGTTGTTTCTAGAGATTTAGCAATATGGTTGCCAGCTTTACGCGCAGCGCGTATCGCAATGTTTAGCATTGGATGCATATGGTTTTTCCCACAAGATGTTAAAGAACAATTTAAAGCGGCGGCGAGTATACCAAAGTTTTCTCAAAAGGGAAGTGGTTATTTTTTGAACTCTTAGATTCACATTACACGAAGGGTCTGACCATTTTACTTTGCGATGTGTTAATATCTCGCGATTATTTTTAAAGTGGTGTCATATAGCATGTTAGACAATGTAAAAGTCGTTCTGGTTGGTACGTCTCATTCGGGAAATATCGGATCAGCAGCTCGCGCAATGAAGGTGATGGGTTTAAGTCAGTTAGTTCTTGTAGACCCTCAGTGTGAAGTTGACGAGCAGACCTTAGCACTGGCTGCAGGCGCTGGTGACATCGCTGAAAACGCAGTGATTGTTTCTACATTAGACGAAGCCGTAAAAGACTGCGGTTTGGTTGTCGGTTCAAGTGCTCGTTCACGCACCCTTGAGTGGCCAATGCTAGAGCCTCGCGAGTGTGGTGAAAAGTTTGCAGTTGAAGGCCAAAAGCACCCAGTAGCGTTAGTATTCGGTCGTGAACGCACAGGCCTAACGAATGAAGAACTGCAAAAGTGTCACTACCACGTATGTATTCCTGCAAACCCTGAATACAGCTCGCTAAACCTAGCGATGGCCGTTCAGACACTGAGCTACGAAGTACGTGTTGCGCACCTTGATATGGTGGCTAGCCAATACAAGCCACAGCCTCAAGATGAGTACCCTCGTCACGACGAACTAGAAATGTTCTATGAACACCTTGAAAAAGTCATCATCGATACCCAATTTATCTCTAAGGATAAACCAGGGCAGGTGATGAATAAGTTACGTCGCCTGTTCAGTCGTGCGCGTCCAGAACTTCAAGAGATCAATACGCTTCGTGGTATTTTGACTTCTATAGAGAAGAGCAAAAATAGCCAGTAAAAGCCATACTCACTGTAAGGATGAATACCTGACTAAAATAGTCAGGTAAAATACTTGACCAATTTAGTCAGGTATGGGAAGATTCCAACCACATAAACAATGTGGATACGGTGTGATATGAAACTTACATCTAAAGGAAGATATGCGGTAACGGCTATGCTAGATGTAGCACTGCATTCGCAAAAAAGCCCAGTTCCTCTGGCTGACATCTCAGAGCGACAAGGCATCTCGTTATCTTACTTAGAGCAACTTTTTTCTAAGTTACGTAAAGCTGGCTTAGTTGCTAGTGTTCGTGGCCCAGGTGGTGGTTACCGTCTTGGTGCTGAAGCGGGCGAAATCGCTGTCGGAACTGTGATTGCAGCAGTTGACGAATCAGTAGATGCAACTAAGTGTCACGGTCGAGCAGATTGCCAAGGTGGCAGTCGTTGTTTAACTCACACTCTTTGGCGTGATTTAAGCTCCCGAATTAGCAGCTTCTTAAACGACATCACTCTTGGTGAGTTGATGAAAGATAACGAAGTTTTAGAGATTTCTGATCGCCAAGATATTGATCTTGCGGTTAATAATAGTTTTGCACATAAAAATACGAGCACTACAACGATTAGTGCAGCACCTCACGGTGTTAATGTCCGCTCATAGCGGTCAGTTTTTACATTGGAGTAGAAAATGAAACTGCCTATTTACTTTGACTATTCAGCTACATGCCCAGTCGATCCACGAGTTGCTGAGAAAATGGTTCAGTGCATGACGATGGACGGTAACTTCGGTAACCCTGCATCTCGTTCACACCGTTACGGCTGGCAGGCAGAAGAAGCAGTAGATAATGCTCGTGAGCAAATTGCTGACCTACTAAATGCAGACCCACGTGAAATTGTTTTCACTTCTGGTGCTACAGAGTCAGATAACCTTGCTATTAAAGGTGCTGCGCACTTTTACGAGAAGAAAGGTAAGCACGTAATCACGTGCAAAACAGAACACAAAGCGGTTCTTGATCCATGTCGCCAACTAGAGCGTGAAGGTTTTGAGGTAACTTACCTAGAGCCAGAAGCAAACGGCATCATCGATCTAGACAAGCTACAAGCTGCAATGCGTGAAGATACAGTTCTTGTTTCTATCATGCACGTAAACAACGAAATCGGCGTTATCCAAGATATCAATGCAATCGGCGAACTATGTCGTTCTCGCAAGATCATCTTCCACGTTGATGCAGCTCAGTCTGCGGGCAAAATCCCACTAGACGTCAAAGAGACTAAAGTTGACCTAATCTCACTTTCAGCTCACAAAATGTACGGCCCTAAAGGTATCGGTGCACTTTACGTTCGTCGTAAGCCGCGTATCCGTCTTGAAGCGCAGATGCACGGTGGTGGTCACGAGCGTGGTTTCCGTTCTGGTACGCTTGCTACTCACCAAATCGTAGGTATGGGCGAAGCATGTGCTATCGCTAAGCAAGACATGCAGAAAGATTTCGATCACGCACTAGCACTTCGTGAGCGTCTATTAAAAGGTATTCAGGATCTAGAAGCGGTAACAGTAAACGGTGACTTAGACCAACGTGTACCACACAACCTAAACGTTAGCTTTGCTTTCGTTGAAGGTGAGTCTCTGCTTATGTCTCTAAAAGACCTAGCGGTATCATCGGGTTCAGCATGTACATCAGCAAGCCTAGAGCCATCGTACGTTCTGCGTGCTCTTGGTCTAAACGATGAACTGGCACACAGCTCAGTACGTTTCTCATTCGGCCGTTTTACAACGGAAGAAGAAATCGACCACGCGATTGCACAAATTCGTGTAGCGGTAAACAAATTACGCGACATGTCTCCTCTATGGGATATGTATAAAGAAGGGATTGATCTGGACACTGTTGAGTGGGCACATCACTAATCTCACGGATATAGAGGATTCGAGGTAACTATCATGGCATATAGCGAAAAAGTAATTGATCACTACGAAAACCCACGTAACGTAGGTTCGTTTGATAAAGAAGATCCAAGTGTAGGTAGCGGCATGGTTGGCGCACCAGCTTGTGGTGACGTAATGAAACTGCAAATCAAGGTAACACCAGAAGGTATTATCGAAGACGCAAAATTCAAAACTTACGGTTGTGGTAGCGCAATCGCTTCTAGCTCTCTGGTAACAGAGTGGGTTAAAGGTAAAAGTATTGATGAAGCGGCTGCTATCAAAAACTCTGAAATCGCAGAAGAGCTTGAGTTGCCACCAGTGAAGGTTCACTGTTCAATTCTTGCTGAAGATGCAATCAAAGCAGCAGTTGCGGATTACAAAAAGAAGCGTTAATCGTCTCCTTAAGTAATCCTCCAAAATAAGTAATATTTGGGAGCATCCTTTGTGCTCCCCCTGAGTTCTCAATTTATATAAAACACAAGGTTGTAGTATGGCCATCACCATGACAGAGACGGCGGCAAGTCGAGTTCAAGCTTTCCTAGATAACCGAGGCAAAGGTATCGGGTTACGCTTAGCGGTTAAAACCACTGGCTGTTCGGGCATGGCGTATGTACTAGAGTTCGTTGACGAGCTTAACGAAGAAGACCAAGTGTTTGAGCATTCAGGTGTGAAGGTCATCATTGATCCAAAGAGCCTAGTTTACCTAGACGGTACTGAGCTTGATTACGTAAAAGAAGGCCTAAACGAAGGTTTTGAATTCAACAACCCTAACGCGAAAGGCGAGTGTGGTTGTGGTGAGAGCTTCAACGTATAAGCGATTGAATCGTTAAACGTTTATAGTGAGCGAAGAATAAAATTAGGCTCTGATTTAAGAGCCTAAACTTAGGACCACCGTTACATGAATCATTTCGAATTATTTGGGCTACCACTTCAGTTCCAGCTGGATGGTAGCCTTCTTTCTTCTCAGTTTAGAGATCTGCAACGCCAATTCCATCCTGATAACTTTGCTACAGCTTCTGAGCGAGACCGCTTACTAGCAGTGCAAAAAGCCGCGCAAATTAACGACGCGTATCAGGTGCTGAAGAATCCAATTAGTCGTGCAGAATACCTGTTAGTTCAACATGGTGAAGATATCCGTGGTGAACAACAGACCATGCAAGATCCAATGTTCCTTATGGAGCAAATGGAACTGCGTGAAGAGCTTGAAGATATCGCCGACAGTTCTGAGCCGGAAGATGCATTGTTTGCATTTGAAGGAAAGGTTAGCAAAATGTATAAACAACAATTAAGCGCTATCCAGCAAGAACTCGACAGCGAAGCTTGGCTAGAAGCTGCAGACCGAGTAAGAAAGCTAAAGTTTATTGCAAAATTAAAGAATGAAATCGAGCTAGTTGAAGATCGTTTGATCGGCTAGTTGGTACAACAAGGACACATCCATGGCACTACTTCAGATTGCAGAACCAGGGCAAAGCGCCGCTCCTCACCAGCACAAGCTTGCTGTGGGTATTGATTTAGGTACAACAAATTCATTGGTTGCGTCCGTGCGCAGTGGTGAGGCGAGCACGCTCGTTGATCAAGATGGTCGTAGCATTCTGCCTTCCGTTGTTCATTATCAGTCAGACTCACACACGACTGGTGATGAAGCTCGTGCAAATGCACAGACTGATCCTAAAAATACCATTATCTCAGTTAAGCGATTAATTGGTCGTTCATTGGCTGATATTCAGCAACGATACCCATCTCTGCCATATCAGTTTGAAGAAAGTGATAATGGTTTACCAGTGATCCGTACAGAACAAGGCAACAAGAACCCGATTCAAGTATCTGCTGATATTCTGAAAGCGCTAGGTCAACGTGCTGAGTCTACATTAGGCGGTGAGCTATCTGGTGCGGTGATTACCGTTCCTGCATATTTCGATGATGCACAACGTGCTGGTACTAAAGACGCGGCACAGCTGGCTGGTCTTCATGTGTTACGTCTTCTAAATGAACCAACGGCGGCAGCGATTGCTTACGGTTTGGATTCAGGCAAAGAAGGGGTGATCGCGGTTTACGACTTAGGCGGCGGTACGTTTGATATCTCCATTTTACGCTTGTCTAAAGGTGTCTTTGAAGTTCTGGCTACTGGCGGTGATTCAGCATTGGGCGGTGATGATTTTGACCATCTTGTCGCTGATCATTTCCAAGAGCAAATGGGATTATCGGAGCTAACTGCTGAGCAAAACCGTGCACTTCTAGATGCAGCAACGGAAGCTAAAATTGGTTTGTCTGAATCAGAAAGCGTTGATGTTGAAGTATTAGGTTGGTCTGGTTCATTAACTCGCGAAGAGTTTGAAGAGATCATCAAGCCTCTAGTTAAGAAAACTCTACTTTCATGTCGTCGTGCTCTAAAAGATGCAGAAGTTGATTCGGATGAAGTGCTAGAAGTGGTCATGGTTGGTGGTTCAACTCGTACACTACTAGTACGTGAAATGGTGGGTGACTTCTTTGGTCGTACGCCATTAACCAGCATTAACCCTGATGAAGTAGTTGCGATTGGTGCGTCAATTCAAGCGGATATTCTAGTAGGTAACAAACCTGATTCAGAAATGTTGCTACTGGACGTAATCCCACTTTCACTAGGTATCGAAACCATGGGTGGCCTAGTAGAAAAGATCATTCCGCGTAACACCACGATTCCTGTGGCTCGCGCACAAGAATTTACTACGTTCAAAGACGGTCAAACTGCAATGACAGTACACACCGTTCAAGGTGAACGTGAAATGGTTGATGACTGTCGTTCACTGGCTCGTTTTGCTCTGAAAGGCATTCCACCAATGGCTGCTGGCGCGGCGCATATTCGTGTGACTTACCAAGTGGATGCTGATGGCCTGCTATCGGTTACGGCTATGGAGAAGAGCACCGGTGTTCAAGCTGAAATCCAAGTGAAGCCTTCTTACGGCCTGAGCGATGATGAAGTTGCTAACATGCTGAAAGACTCTATGACGTTTGCTAAAGAAGATATGCAAGCGCGTGCCCTTGCTGAACAACGTGTAGAAGCAGACCGTGTTATTGAAGGTCTGATTGCAGCAATGCAAGCTGATGGCGATGAGCTGCTTAACGAGCAAGAAAAACAGCAGCTTCTTCAGGCGATCGAAATCCTGATTGAAGCACGCAACGGCGGGAATGCCGATGCTATTGAACAAGAAATTAAGAATACCGACAAAGCGAGCCAAGACTTTGCTTCACGTCGTATGGATAAATCAATTCGTGCTGCACTGTCAGGTCAGTCAGTCGATAATATTTAATAGTTAGAGAATAGATAAACATGCCAAAGATTATTGTTTTACCTCACGAAGATCTATGTCCAGAAGGCGCTGTTTTAGAAGCAAAAACTGGTGAAACGGTTCTTGATGTTGCACTAAAGGCCGGTATTGGTATTGAGCACGCATGTGAAAAATCGTGTGCATGTACAACATGTCACGTAGTGATCCGTGAAGGTTTCGATTCTTTAGAAGAGAGTGATGACCTAGAAGACGATATGCTTGATAAAGCATGGGGCTTAGAGATGGAATCTCGCCTAGGTTGCCAAGCGAAAGTCGCTGACGAAGACCTTGTTGTTGAAATTCCTAAGTACACGTTGAACTTAGCGTCTGAAGACCATTAAGAACTTCTCTGCAGTCATGGTGTTTGTCGCCATGACTGAGATAACGGTTTAACAAAACTGGCCTAGAATATAGATCATAAAAGTGACTAAGTGTCTCTGATAAATATAAGGAAGTGTTATGAGCTTGAAGTGGATTGATTCTCGCGATATCGCAATTGAGCTATGTGATTTGTACCCTGATACTGATCCTAAAACGGTACGTTTTACCGATCTGCACCAGTGGGTATTAGACCTTGAAGAGTTTGACGACGAGCCTAACCACTCGAACGAAAAGATCTTAGAGGCTATTATTTTGTGCTGGATGGATGAGATGGATTAATCATCACATCGATGATTTGGCTATGGAGTGAAATTACCCCCATATAAAACGCAGCCAAGTTAACAATTCTTACTAAAAAAAGCGGACCTTATGGTCCGTTTTTTTATCAAAATGACATTTTACTTCTACATAATGCTAACATCAGTGCGCTAATAAAAAATAATCAGGATCACTCGAGTAAGGTGGTTCTCAGGCAAGGAGAAATCATGTCTACACAGATGTCAGTATTTTTAAGTCAAGAAGCTGCCCAGCCTCAGTGGGGAGCAAAAGCTATCTTATCGTTCTCGGAAGTAGGAGCGACAATTCACATTGGTGAAGGCCACGATCTTGGTGCCGTTCAACGCGCAGGTCGCACACTTGACGGACAAGGTATTTCATTCGTTTCGCTAAGTGGTGAAGGTTGGGACCTAGAAAGCGTATGGGCTTTCAATCAAGGTTACCGTGGACCAAAGAAAAAGAATACATTGGAGTGGGACGCACTGCCAGAAGCAGACCAAGCTGAACTAGAAGCGCGTATCCGTGCTACAGATTGGACGCGTGACATTATCAATAAGACGGCTGAAGAAGTCGCACCTCGTCAACTGGCAACAATGGCTGCCGAATACATCAAGTCAGTTGCGCCAGAAGGCACAGTTAAAGCAAAAATCGTTAAAGACAAAGACCTACTAACTGAAGGTTGGGAAGGCATCTATGCGGTGGGCCGCGGCTCTGAGCGTACTTCAGCAATGCTTCAATTGGATTTCAATCCAACAGGCGACGAAAACGCACCTGTATTTGCCTGTCTAGTTGGTAAAGGTATTACTTTCGACTCAGGCGGTTACAGCATTAAACCAGGTCAATTCATGACTGCAATGAAAGCGGACATGGGGGGCGCAGCGACTATCACTGGTGGTTTAGGTTTTGCGATCGAGCGTGGCCTGAACAAGCGCATCAAGCTTATTCTATGTTGTGCTGAGAACATGATCTCTGGTCGTGCATTGAAGCTTGGCGATATCATCACGTACAAGAATGGTAAGACAGTTGAGATCATGAACACCGATGCGGAAGGTCGTTTAGTTCTAGCTGATGGCCTGATGTACGCAAGTGAGCAAAATCCTGAGCTTATCATCGACTGTGCAACGCTAACGGGCGCTGCGAAGAATGCTTTAGGTAATGACTACCACGCGCTAATGAGCTTTGATGACGAGCTGGCTCACCAAGCACTAACCGCGGCTAACCAAGAGAAAGAAGGCCTGTGGCCACTGCCTCTTGCGGATTTCCACCGTGGCATGCTGCCTTCAAACTTTGCTGACCTTTCGAACATCAGCACGGGTGATTACACTCCTGGTGCAAGTACAGCTGCTGCGTTCCTGTCTTACTTCGTAGATGACTACAAAAAAGGCTGGATGCACATGGATTGTGCGGGTACTTACCGTAAATCTCCAAGCGATAAATGGGCGGCAGGTGCAACGGGCATGGGTGTTCGCACACTGGCTCGCATTCTTATCGATCAAGCAAAATAATAATAACGGTGAGCGGTGTTTCGATACCGCTCATCGATTACTTTAGATCGAATGATCTTAGTAATTTCAGTATTTAATAACAAAAAAATGAAGTGAAGGAATCCCTATGGCTCTAGAAAGAACGTTCTCAATTGTTAAGCCGGATGCAGTTAAGCGTAACCTTATAGGTGAAATCTACCACCGCATCGAAAAAGCAGGCCTAGAAATTATCGCTGCTAAGATGGTTCATCTGACTGAAGAGCAAGCGAGCGGCTTCTACGCGGAACACGAAGGCAAAGAATTCTTTGGTCCACTAAAAGAGTTCATGACTTCTGGTCCTATCATGGTTCAAGTGCTAGAAGGCGAAAACGCAATCGCTCGTTACCGTGAACTTATGGGTAAAACAAACCCAGAAGAAGCGGCGTGCGGTACTATCCGCGCTGATTACGCAATCAGCATGCGTTACAACTCAGTACACGGCAGCGACAGCCCAGAGTCAGCTGCTCGTGAAATCGAGTTCTTCTTCCCAGAATCTGAGATTTGCCCACGTCCAGCTCAATAAGTGACACAGCAAATGACTCTAAAGGCTTCACTTCGATGAGGCCTTTTTTGTATGTAGATTTTACGTTAGAGGTCGCTTACTTGGTCGTCATTCCCGATAGCGACGGAGGAGCGTAGTCGGGAATCTCTGTCTTCTGTTGGAGATTCCAGATATCTCGTCCCTCGATTCTGGAATGACGAGGTTGGAGGAACTGGTGACCAGACGACTATGAATGGGAAGTTACTGAGTGAGTTTTTACGTCATTCCCGAAAGCGACGAAGGAGTGTAGTCGGGAATCTTGTTCTTATTTCCTGAATTGTAAGTAATGAAAGGTGATTGTGTAAATTTTAATCACTTAAGTTTGAATGTCTTAGTAAACTCAGGGTTTTACAGCCCTTGTTGAACATGCGTAAAGGCTGTACAATTCGCGCCCTTAATTATTGTTCCGTCATTGAGAGGCATCATGACCACAGCTAAAGTCAATCTACTCGATTTTGATCGTAAAGGTCTTCGTAAATTTTTCACAGAAGAATTGAATGAGAAAGCTTTTCGCGCAGATCAAGTGATGAAGTGGATGTATCACTTCGGTGTCGATGACTTCGAAAACATGAACAACATCAACAAAAAGCTGCGTGAAAAACTTCAACGCCGCTGTGAAATTGTTGCACCTGTTGTTTCTGAAGCTCAACACTCTTCAGACGGCACAATTAAGTGGGCGATGAGCGTTGGCGACCAAGACGTTGAGACGGTATACATCCCAGACGGTGACCGTGCGACGCTATGTGTATCTTCACAGGTTGGCTGTGCGTTAGAGTGTAAATTCTGCTCGACAGCTCAACAAGGTTTTAACCGTAACCTAAAAGTTTCAGAGATCGTGGGTCAAATCTGGCGTGCATCTCGTGAAATTGGTCTAGAGAAAGAGACAGGTCGTCGTCCAATTACTAACGTTGTAATGATGGGTATGGGCGAGCCGCTACTTAACATGAAAAACCTAATGCCATCCTTAGAGATCATGCTTGATGACCTAGGTTTCGCACTGTCTAAGCGTCGCGTAACAGTATCTACTTCAGGTGTTGTATCTGGCCTTGACCAAATGACAGACAACATCGACGTAGCACTAGCTATTTCTCTGCACGCGCCAAACGATGAACTTCGTAGCCAAATCATGCCTATCAACGACCGTTGGGATATCCAAGATTTCCTAGCATCTGTACGTCGCTACATTGCTTCTTCAAACGCTAACCGCGGTAAAGTAACGGTAGAGTACGTTCTATTGGATCATGTGAATGACGATATGGACCACGCACGTGAACTTGCTGAGCTGATGAAAGACACGCCATGTAAGATTAACCTGATTCCATTTAATCCTTACCCAGGTTCACCATACAAGAAGCCAAGCAACTCTCGTATTGACCGCTTCCAAAAAACGCTAATGGAATACGACTACACAGTAACGGTTCGTAAAACGCGTGGTGACGATATTGATGCAGCATGTGGCCAGTTGGTTGGTGATGTTATCGATAGAACTAAGCGTACTAAAATGCTTAAAGCGGCTTCAGAAGCTAACTTGGTTGCCGGTGGTGTGATTGAAGTAAAAGCGGTTTAAGGCGAGATTTGAATCTAAACAAGCCAGAAGTCTTACTTCTGGCTTGTTGCGTTTTTGGGACTTCGTTTTCTATTTTTTGGACTTCTTGCCCACGCTTTCTTACATTTTTCGTCAATTTTTGGACAAAAGCATGAGCTGACGGTAAATTTTGTTGAAAGTATTTTTGCCTTGTAATGGCATTAGCTTATGATTAACTAATCTTAAATTAATTTAAGTGCTCGCTTGTTACCGACCATCAATATGTCTATTTAGGTTGGCTACTTGATAAACTAGCTTCCTGAGAACGTCACTAATAATAAAATGCATGTCGTTCGTCTTTAAGGGTTGATGAGTTGGGTAACAGGACAAATTCCACATAAGTGGGTTGCTAGAATGAGCTTAAACGACAATAAAAAACGCTCTCGTCGACCTGCGATAATATTTTAGAAGTTCACTCTCTATGAACACAGAACACGACACACAAGCGCAAGAACCAATCGCTCCAGCTCTAGAAGCGGGGACGCTACTGAAAAATCAACGAGAAGCTCTTGGTTTAACACAAAAGCAGATCTCGGATCGCCTAAAACTACGTATCTCTTTAATTCAACAAATTGAAGAAAACCAATTTGAGTCGGACCAAGTCGCAACCTTTATGCGTGGTTACATCCGTTCATACGCGAAATACGTCAATCTTGATGAAAAAGTGGTATTGAACGCGCTTCGCAATTCCGGTGATGCTCAACATGAAGATCAAGAAATGCTGAGCTTTTCTCGCAAGACGAAAACAGAAAAGCACAACAGCCGTATTACGCTGCTCACTTGGGGTATCTTTGCAGTTATCGTCGGTATATCTTCACTGTGGTGGTGGCAGAATCAACAACAAGACACCCTATCTCAATCTCTGGCTAACACTGAAAGCTCAGAAGAGCTTGCGGTGGAAGAGTCACTGGACCCTGAGTTCGCCTCTTTAGAAGTGATTGAAGCTGAGCAGAACGACGCTGCGGCTTCTGTGATTGAAGATACTGAAGGCCTTGCTGCAATCAGTGATGCGGCAGATACTTCAGCTGCACTTGACGTGACTGATGAACAACCATCAGTCGACGCAGAACCAGCTGTTGAATTAGAAACCGTTGAAGCAACACCAGCTCCTGGAATAACGCCAACACCTGAAGTGGCAACCAAAGCGCTAACGATGCAGTTTACTGCAGACTGTTGGATTCAAGTTAAAGATGCGACCGGCAAAACCTTGTCAACTGGCATCAAAAAAGCGGGTCAGTCACTAAATCTATCAGGAACTGCGCCATATAAAGTGATTCTAGGTGCGCCAGAAGGCGTATCAATGACATTTGCAAGTGAACCTGTCGACCTTTCTGGGTATACTTCAGGCAAAGTAGCCAGAATAACCTTACCTTAGAGTTAATATGCAACACGAATCTCCTATTATTCGTCGCAAATCAACCCGTATTTATGTGGGTGATGTGCCGATCGGTGATGGTGCACCTATTGCTGTGCAATCCATGACCAACACAAGAACAACAGACGTAGCCGCAACCGTTGCTCAGATCCGAGCTCTGGAAAATGTGGGCGCTGATATCGTTCGCGTATCTGTACCGACTATGGATGCCGCTGAAGCATTTAAGCAAATCAAGCAGCAGGTTTCTGTTCCTTTGGTCGCTGACATTCACTTTGACTACCGTATCGCGCTGAAAGTGGCTGAGTACGGTGTAGACTGTCTGCGTATCAACCCAGGTAATATCGGTAACGAAAGCCGTATCCGCTCAGTTGTTGATTGTGCTCGTGATATGAATATTCCGATTCGTATTGGTGTTAACGGTGGTTCTCTTGAAAAAGAGATCCAAGAGAAGTACACAGAACCAACAGCAGAAGCGCTTGTTGAATCAGCAATGCGTCACGTCGATATCTTAGACCGTCTCAACTTTGACCAATTTAAAGTGAGCGTTAAGGCATCTGACGTATTCCTAGCGGTAGGTTCATACCGTTTACTGGCAAAACAGATTGATCAACCGCTTCACCTTGGTATTACCGAAGCTGGTGGTGCACGTGCTGGTGCGGTTAAGTCTTCTGTTGGCTTAGGTATGCTTCTTTCTGAAGGTATTGGCGATACGCTACGTATCTCGCTAGCGGCGGATCCTGTTGAAGAGATCAAAGTTGGCTTCGATATTCTTAAATCTTTGCGCATTCGCTCGCGCGGTATCAACTTCATCGCGTGTCCGAGCTGTTCTCGCCAAGAGTTCGATGTTATTAACACCGTAAACGCGCTTGAAGAGCGTCTAGAGGACGTAATTACCCCAATGGATGTTTCTATTATCGGTTGTGTGGTGAACGGCCCAGGTGAAGCGGAAGTATCTCATCTAGGTCTAGCGGGTAGTGCTCGTAAGAGTGCTTTCTACGAAGACGGTAAGCGTCAGAAAGAGCGCTTTGACAACAACGACCTTGTTGATCAGCTTGAAGCTAAGATTCGAGCAAAAGCATCAGTGCTTGATAAAGCAAATCGCATTGATGTAGAAAACCTAGAAGATTAATAAAACGCGATGAGGTGCGGTTGTCTATTCGCATCAACACCTGGTCGTGAGAAATTACGGAATAAATATTGTGGCTAAAAATATCCAAGCAATCCGAGGCATGAACGACTGCCTACCGACTCAATCACCACTGTGGCAGAAAGTAGAAAACGCAGTGAAGAACGTGGTGAGTGCACACGGTTACAACGAAGTGCGTATGCCTATCGTTGAAGAAACAAACCTATTTAGCCGCGCAGTGGGTGAAGAGACAGACGTTGTTTCAAAAGAGATGTACACCTTTGATGACCGTAACGGCGATAGCCTAACGCTACGTCCAGAGGGCACAGCGGGTTGTGTACGTTCATGCATCCAAAACAGCCTTATTAACCGTGATGAACAGCGCCTATGGTACATGGGGCCAATGTTCCGTCACGAGCGCCCTCAAAAAGGTCGCTACCGTCAATTCCACCAATGTGGTGTGGAAGTGTTTGGCCTAGACGGTCCAGACGTTGACGCAGAACTTATCATGATGACGGCGCGTCTATGGCGTGAGCTAGGCATCGACAAGCACGTTCGTCTAGAGCTGAACTCAATCGGTTCTACTGAAGATCGCGCGAACTACCGTACAGCACTTGTTGCTTTCCTTGAACAACACATTGATGTGCTAGACGAAGATTGCAAACGTCGCATGCACACAAACCCACTTCGTGTACTAGATACTAAGAACCCAGACGTTCAAGCTATCTTAGGTGACGCACCTCGACTTTCTGAATACTTAGGTGAAGAGTCGAAGCAACATTTTGCTGGTTTGTGTGAACTTCTTGATGCCGTTGGTATCGAATACCAAGTTAACGAGCGTCTAGTACGTGGTTTGGACTACTACAACCGCACAGTGTTTGAGTGGATCACTGAAAGCCTAGGTGCTCAAGGTACCGTATGTGGCGGCGGTCGTTACGACGGTCTTGTTGAGCAACTTGGCGGTAAAGCAACACCAGCTGTTGGTTTCGCAATGGGCCTAGAGCGTCTAGTCCTAATGATGGAAACGCTAGAGCTTACAGAAGTTCGCCGCAGTGTTGATGTTTACATGGTTGCGGCTGGCGAAGGCACTATGATCGCGGGCATGCAATTAGCGAATCAATTACGTGATACCGTTGAAGGTGTACGTGTAATGAGCCACTTCGGTGGTGGTAGCTTCAAGAAGCAATTCAAACGTGCAGACAAAGTAGGTGCTGTAGTTGCTCTGGTACTGGGTGAAAACGAAGTAGCAGACAACACTGTGGTATTGAAAGATCTGGTTGGTGGTGAACAAGAAGTTGTTGCCCAAGCAGACGTTGCTGCAAAAGTAGCTGCGCTAATCTAATTAGCCTTAGAGCAAACGCTCATAACGAATATTAACGTCAGCACGATGCTGGCGTTTAAAGAATTAAAGAGGACAGGAAGTGGAACTTTACGATAGCGAAGAGCAGCAGGTTGAAGCCATTAAAGATTGGTGGAAAGAGAACGGTAAAGCCGTAATCTTCGGAGCGGTTATTGGTTTAGGCGGTCTATTCGGTTGGCGCTACTACCAAGATTCAGTAGTTGAGGCGCGTGAAGCTGCTTCAGAAAGCTACACGACAGTAATCTCTGCTTTAGATGCAAAAGGCGTTGATGCTCAATCTGATATTCAAGCTTTTATCGACGCAAACAAAGATGCTGAATACTCAGTACTTGCAGCGATGCAGCTAGCAAAAGTACAAGTACAAGCGGGTGAATTATCTGCAGCACTTGAACAGCTAGAGTGGGCAAAAGCGGCAACTAAGGATGCGGCACTTTCGCCACTACTGACTTACCGTGTTGCTCGTATCAAAGCTGAGCAAGGTGAATTTGATGCTGCTTTGTCTGATCTTGCAGCAGTAACGGACGAATCTTGGAAAGGCCGCGTGGCTGAACTACGTGGTGATATCTCACTTCGTAAAGGCGACACAGACGCAGCATACAGTGCTTACACAGAAGCACAGCAAGCTGTTGATGCGAGCCAAACGCTTCAAATCAAACTTGACGACCTAGCTAAATAAGGCGCTTTGAATGAAGAAGATGTTTCCAAAAGCGGCGTTGTGTGCGATTGCTCTTGGCCTACTAGCTGGCTGTGCGGGTGAAGAAGACACCGTAATCATGGCGCCAGTACCAACGGTAAACAGCGAGTTCACTCCTAAACAGGAATGGTCTACCTCGGTTGGTGATGGTGTTGGTCACTACTTTTCAAAATTGACGCCTGAGCTGGCTTACGACAAAGTGTTTGTTGCAAGCCGTGAAGGTCTGGTTAAAGCGCTGGATCCTGAAACGGGTAAAGAGCTGTGGAAAACAGACCTTGAGAAAGATGTACTGGCTCGTTTGTCTGGTGGCTTAACTGCAGCTTACGGCAAAGTGTTTGTTGGTTCTGAAAACGGTGAAGTAATCGCACTGGATGAATCGACTGGTGAAGAGCTGTGGCGTGTATCGGTAAACGGTGAGGTGCTAGCATCTCCTGCCACTGACAACAACATGGTCTTGGTTCACACTAGCCGCGGTATGATGCTCGCGCTAGACCAAGAGACCGGTGAACAGAAGTGGACAATCAGTACTGAAGTTCCAAGCCTGACGCTACGTGGCGACAGTGCTCCTGTTGCGGTTTCTGGTGGTGTGTTCTGGGGTACGGCAAATGGTCGTCTAGCAGCAGCTATTGTTGAGCGCGGTCAGTTAATTTGGCAACAACCTGTTGGTACACCAAAGGGCGCGACGGAAATCGATCGCTTGGTTGATGTGGATGCATCGCCAGTTGTACTGGGTGGTACCTTGTACACAGTTGGCATTAATGGTCAGTTGATTGCTATTGATCTACGCTCTGGTAAGCCAGTTTGGAAACGTAACTACTCGTCAGCGATTGATTTAGCAAGTGACGGCAGCCGTTTGTTCCTAGTAACAGATAAGGATCATGTGGTTGCGGTTGATGCTCGTAGCGGTACTGAACTGTGGAGCACTCCATTACTAGAAAACCGCTTGCTGACAGCACCTGCTATCATTAACGGATACGTTGTGGTGGGTGATACAGAAGGTTATCTACACTGGTTAGATCGTTCCACGGGTGAGTTTGTTGCTCAGCAGTTGGTTGATGACAGCGGCTTTGCTGTAGCGCCAATTGAACTGCCTGAAGGCTACTTAGTGACGACTCGCAACGGCGATGTAAAGAAACTGACGATTAGCCAATAAAAGCGTGATATAATTCACAGTCGGCTCCTGGTTGGTAACAGCCAGGGGCCGTTTTGTTGTTAAAAATTAATAAACCATGTGGTTATAGGTAAGAGTTTAAACTTGCGAACAAGTGCTTACCTATAACTACATTAAGAGAAGAAATTGTAGAGGTTGTTATGGTACCTGTTGTTGCTCTAGTAGGGCGTCCGAACGTGGGTAAATCTACGTTGTTTAACCGATTGACTCGAACTCGTGATGCATTGGTTGCGGATTTCCCTGGCTTAACGCGTGACCGTAAATATGGCCATGCTCAACTTGGTGAGCATGAATTTATTGTTATCGACACTGGTGGTATCGACGGTACCGAAGAAGGTGTTGAAACTAAAATGGCAGAGCAATCATTAGCAGCGATCGACGAAGCTGATGTTGTACTGTTCATGGTAGATGGCCGTGCTGGTCTAACACCATCTGACGTTGCTATCGCGAAGCACCTTCGCCAACTAGAAAAGCCTTCGATGCTTGTAGTAAACAAGGTTGATGGTATTGACCCTGATGCAGCAAGTGCTGACTTCTGGCAGCTAGGTGTAGAAGACATGTACCAAATCGCTGCAGCGCACGGTCGTGGTGTTACAGCACTGATTGATCTTGCTCTAAACCCATTTGCTGAAGCACTTAAAGCTGAGCAGGGTGAAATTAGCGATCTAACAGAATTTGAAGACGAAGAAGCTGAGCAGGTTGATTTCACTGAAGAAGAAGCGGAACAAGAGTTCAAGCGTCTGCAAGATCAGCCAATCAAGCTTGCTATTATTGGTCGTCCAAACGTAGGTAAATCAACGCTAACTAACCGTATCTTAGGTGAAGAGCGTGTGGTTGTTTACGATATGCCTGGTACTACTCGTGACTCTATCTACATCCCAATGAGCCGTGATGAGCGTGAATACGTTCTGATCGATACTGCGGGTGTACGTCGTCGTAAAAACATCAACGAGACCGTAGAAAAATTCTCGGTTGTTAAAACGTTGAAAGCGGTTGAAGATGCGAACGTTGTTCTACTTGTGATTGATGCTCGTGAGAACATCTCAGATCAAGACTTGAGCTTACTAGGCTTTGCATTGAACGCTGGTCGTTCAATCGTGATCGCAGTAAACAAGTGGGATGGCCTAGATAACGACGTGAAAGAACGCGTTAAGAAAGAGCTAGACCGTCGTTTAGGTTTCGTTGATTTCGCACGTATTCACTTTATCTCTGCACTTCACGGTACTGGTGTTGGTCACTTGTTTGAATCAGTTCAAGAGGCTTACAAGTCTGCGACAACACGAGTTGGTACGTCTGTTCTAACCCGTATCATGAAGATGGCGACTGATGATCACCAACCACCTATGGTTCGTGGCCGTCGTGTGAAACTGAAATACGCGCACGCGGGTGGTTATAACCCACCAATTATCGTTATCCACGGTAACCAAGTCCGTGACTTGCCAGATTCATACAAGCGATTCCTGATGAACTACTACCGTCGTTCACTAGAAATTATGGGTACGCCAATTCGCATTCAATTCCAGAACAGCGAAAACCCATTTGAAGCTAAGACGAACAAGCTAACTATCTCTCAAGAGCGCAAACGTAAGCGTATGATGAGCATGGTTAAAGGACGTAAATAGTCCTTTTGAATAGATTTGATACCCGAGCCTGTCTCGGGTATTTTTTTAAGCAAAATTTACGTTATCTGATAACCGCACCTTGCGAGGAATTATCAGTAAGAGACATAGACTAGATTCCAAAAGAAGAACGACATGACAATGAGCGATTTGATTACACCAGCAGCAAACACACCGACCATCACCCAGTTCTGCCACCAGACTTGGCAGCTTGAGGCAAAGGTTCTGCATGTTGAAAGTGATGAGAACAAAACCTACTTGATCACAGATGTGACTCCTTTTCACCCTGTTAGCCATATTTGGCCAGATCACCCAGCGGATAAAGGCACCGTTAACCTTGGTGGCGTGCAATATACCGTTGATGATTGTCTAGTGGGCGCGATAGAGCAATCTACTGGAAAACTTTATGTAGCAGCAGATATCCCTGTTAAGCGAGATACAGAGGGTTGGGTATTTGTGGTGGTCCATCAGCTATCTGCATCTGCTTCTACGATAAGTATTAACGAGCAGGTATTGCTGTCGGTTGATAAAGAGTATCAAGCAAGCCTTAGCCGTGGCCATAGCGCGGGACACGTCGCCTTCTTAGCGTTGAATAAGGTCTTAGCTGACAGCTATTGGCGTAAAGATGCAGACCGCAAAGATCCACTGGGCAGCTATGACTTTAATAGCTACGCCCAAGTAACCAGCTTTGTAACGCCTGAACAATGTAAAGACACTTATCGCTTGGGTAAAACCTTGAAGAAGCGCGGCCTTAATGTGGCAGATATGCTAGCGAACCTTGAGGTCATTGAAGCTGATGTTAATGAGCTGATCTCTGTTTGGTTAGCACAACCAACGACGGTTACGATGAGGTTAGAGGGCGAGGCGTTAACAGACTCTCGTTACTGGGAGTGGCAGCTTGACGCTGATACTCAGGTGACCATTCCTTGTGGTGGTACACACATTGGGAATACCGCAGAATTTGGTGCGCTGTCCGTTAAGTTAACCCAGTTAGATGACCAAAACATTGAAATGCTGACGCATGTAATTCGATGATTTGAGTAACAGATCGAAATGACTTGTGCTGCTTATTATGTTTTTGGTTGTCACTTTCAATATAATTGACTGTTTAAAATTGAAATGCAGCACATGTAACTTATGCTTTCGGTGTGTGGTGATATAAATATTCTTTTTGGGGTAGATCGCTGATCAAAATAGATAAAGCGAAAGATCAACCTATGATCTTCGATTGTGTGTCGTGGTAATTAAGTGTGTTATTATTAACCAATAACAAGCTTGCATAAGAACAGGCTGTACCCGATTAAACAATAGAAAGCTTTAGTGAATGGAACAACAATTTTTATTAGAAGGCCACCGAGCAGTCAATAGGTTGCTTCGGAAGCTTGCCCTTGGGATGGATCGCAAAGACTTAAACCGCAAGATCATAGAGCTCACAGAGCAGCTTTTTGGTCAGCGTATGGCTTCAATTTTACTGCTCAACGCTGAGTCTCAGACTTTGCATCTCGAATATGCTCCAAATTTGCCTGATTTCTATAATCAACAGATAGAGGGCGTTGGTATAGGTGTTGGAATTGGTTCGTGTGGTGAGGCTGCTGCACTTAAAAAAGCAGTGATGATTTCAGACATCAATACCCACCCTAACTGGGCACCTTTCTTGGCGTTAACAAACCAAGCTAACCTTCATGCGTGCTGGTCTGTGCCAATTCTTTCTTCAAACGGGCACGTACTAGGTACTTTCGCTATATACAGCCAATATGTTTCCGAGCCACATGAATTCGAGCTGGAGATCTTAGAGCTGCTCGCATCTCTATATTCGGTAGCATTAGAAAAGTACGAGCTGGAAAACCAACTTAACTTTTTCGCTAATCGTGATTCTCTTACCCACTGTTTGAATCGTCGTGCCTTGTTCAATGAAGCTGAAAAGGTCTTGGCCAAACGCTGCTTTGCACAGAAGGTGATGGCGTGCCTATTTGTCGATGTCGATAAATTCAAATCAATCAACGACACCTACGGTCACAGCTTTGGTGATGACGTGCTATTGGCGGTTGCTAGAGTGCTCGATGATGCTACGACAGCGTGTGCCAAGATAGGCCGTTATGGTGGTGATGAATTTGTGGTGTTCTCTTGTTTTGATGACAAAGATAGCGTTGTTAGTTTTTATCACCGACTAGAACAAACACTACAACAAGCACTTTATATTAATGATGTGCAGTTCTCAGTGAGTGTTGGCCTTGCTTGTGAAAAAGATCCACAAGGGTTAGATAAGTTGATCGCACAAGCTGATAAGAACATGTACCAAATCAAACAAGCGAAATCCAAGCAGTAGTAGATTGTAAAAAGAATCGTGAATTAGGAAATACTAATGAGTGAAAATATCTGCCCCAAGTGTCAATCAGAGCTTGGTTGGGACGGACAATACCACTGTGAAAATTGTCAGGCACATTTTACCAAAGTAGGATTTTGCCCAGAATGCAGCAGTCAGTTAGAAAAACTTCAAGCTTGTGGTGCCGCGAGTTATTTTTGTAATGGTGACTGTAACGAGCTTAAATCTAAGTCGAGAGTAAAGTTCGAGTTCCAAGCTGCGGACTAGCTTGAAAGTGATAACAGTAAGTATCGTAACCATAGCTTTCATTAAGAAGCCCAATACCTATGTATTGGGCTTTTTTGTGCCCACTCTAGGGTTATGTATCATCTTGGTTCATTCTTATTGTCACTGCACCAGTATGAAACATAGTGACATGGTTGCTATGCACGCTATTGGTGTGGTCTATTTTTAAATCCATTTAATACAATCACTTATGTTTTTAAGGGTTACTAATTGAGTTTGGCACTCTTCTTGTAACTCTGTAATTGAATAACAAAAATACAATTATGGAGTACTATCATGAACAAGGTGTTCAATTTATCGCTAGCTGCACTGTGTACAACACTTTCATTTTCTTCTGCATCGCTGTTTGCGGCTGACGAGACTATAAAGGTCGGCGTTCTACATTCACTATCCGGCACCATGGCGATCAGTGAAACCACACTGAAAGATACCGTGTTAATGCTCATCGAAGAGCAGAACAAAAAGGGCGGCTTGCTAGGTAAAAAGCTTGAGCCTGTAGTTGTTGACCCTGCATCAAACTGGCCTCTATTTGCTGAGAAAGCGCGTGAGCTTATCGAAAAAGAGAAAGTGGATGTGGTGTTCGGCGGTTGGACATCGGTATCACGTAAATCCATGCTGCCGGTCTTTGAAGAGCTCAACAGTATTCTTTTCTACCCAGTGCAATATGAAGGAGAAGAGTCTTCTAAAAACGTTTTCTACACCGGTGCCGCGCCAAATCAACAAGCGATTCCTGCCGTGGATTACTTAATGGAAGAGCTGGAAGTTGAGCGTTGGGTACTAGCAGGCACGGATTACGTTTACCCACGCACCACCAACAAGATCCTTGAAGCCTACCTAAAAGATAAAGGTGTCGAAGAAGAAGACATCATGATCAACTACACGCCATTTGGTCACTCTGATTGGCAATCTATCGTTTCAGACATCAAGAAGTTCGGTGAAGCGGGCAAGAAAACCGCTGTGGTTTCTACGGTGAACGGCGATGCGAACGTCCCTTTTTACAAAGAGCTAGGCGCTCAAGGCATTTCATCTGAAGACATCCCAGTTATCGCATTCTCGGTTGGTGAAGAAGAACTGTCAGGCATGGACACCGAACCACTGGTTGGTCACCTAGCGGCTTGGAACTACTTCATGAGTGTTGATACTGAAGCCAATGAAGAGTTCGTTGAAACGTGGCAGTCGTTCATCAAGAGTGAAAAGCGTGTCACCAATGATCCAATGGAAGCGCACTATGTTGGCTTCAACATGTGGGCGCAAGCGGTAACCAACGCGGGTACAACCGATCCTGAATCTGTACAAGATGCCTTGATTGGTGTGTCTGTTCCTAACCTTTCTGGCGGCTACTCAACCATGCTGCCAAACCACCACATCACTAAACCAGTCCTGATCGGTGAGATCCAAGACGATGGCCAATTCGATATCGTCTGGGAAAGCACAGGTCTCGTTGCGGGTGACGCTTGGTCGAGCTACTTACCTGAATCGGCAAAACTGTTCTCTAGCTGGTCGAAGCCATTCTCATGTGGTGCGTTTAACGTCGAAACCAAAAAGTGTTCTGGCGGTAACTAGAGCGTTAATTTAGGAATATTGAGCCTTCTTTTTTGGGAAGAGCGCCTCTGCTTAAGAGGTGAAGCAAACGGAAGGCTCATCGTTTCAACTAACAATAATTCTCCACATGTTCACTGAGCAAAAATAACAAAATCTAGCTCGATGGATTAAGGAAGCAGGGATGAAAAACCTATTGAACGTATTTAAGGCGCTGCTGCTTATGGCTGTCAGTGCTCAGTTGGCTTTTGCTGGAATAACAGATGAAGCTAGCTTTACCAAGGCGCTAGTTGGTAAGAAAACATCAGATAAAGAATTGGCTATCGATTGGGTCATTGAAGTACACACGGAAGACGTGTCGAAACCTATTTTAGATGGTTGGTTAAACGGTAATCTTTATTACTTTAATGACAAGCAAAGCGAGCAGCATAAGCAGCTCTACCTTATTCAAAGTATAAAAACAGCAACCGAGGCTCAGTCGGTGTGGGATGAATCAAGTCTCAGCATCGACAATGCTAAGTTGTTCAAAAAAGTCCGCGTGAACAATAAGCTTCGCGGTATCTTGCGTGGCGAAATTGCTTCGATGGGCTTAAACCGTAGTAACCCAGATGTGCGTTATCAGGCGGTCTCTGATCTATTGGGAACTAAAGATGCAGATATCATTAACCGCCTATCTGAGCTGAGAGCAAATGAGCCCGAGACTAAGGTCGCTGATCTCATGGACCTCTCACTCGCGATTTATACTTCTCTGGATAGCAGTGCTGCTACACAAGCTCGTTTGGCTTCAATTGAACGAGTTGGCGACTTCAAACAATCCGTCGTGCTAAAGACGCTAAACCAACTGCTCAACAGCGAGCAAGATCCAAAAGTATTGGCCGCGGCAGAGCGTGCTCTTGATAGCTATCAACAGAGCCAAGCACTGTACTCGGGCGTTGAGACCGTATTCTTCGGCTTGAGTTTAGGTTCGGTATTAGTGCTGGCGGGTATTGGTTTGGCGATCACCTTTGGTGTAATGGGCGTGATTAACATGGCCCATGGCGAGCTGATAATGATTGGCGCGTACACCACCTATGTATTGCAGTTGTTGATGCCGAATCACATCGGTTTAGCGCTGATACTTTCCATTCCAGCTGCATTCATTGTGTCCGGATTAGTGGGAATAGCGATTGAGCGCAGCGTGATTCGCCACCTTTACGGTCGCCCACTTGAAACCTTGCTCGCGACCTTTGGTATCAGCTTGATCTTGCAACAAGCCGTTCGCTCTATTTTCTCTCCATTGAACCGCTCAGTGAGCACGCCTGAATGGATGTCTGGCGCACTGCAATTGAATCCAATGCTGTCTCTGACCTACAACCGCTTATACATCATCTTGTTTTGTGCTTTGGTGTTTATGGGATTGTTGATGGTTCTGAAAAAGACACCGCTAGGTTTACAGGTTCGTGCCGTTTCTCAAAACCGTGGCATGGCTCGCGCGATGGGGATACGTTCTGAACGTGTTGATGCGCTGACCTTTGGTTTGGGTTCTGGCGTTGCGGGTGTTGCAGGTGTGGCACTGTCTCAACTGACGAACGTTGGCCCGAATATGGGACAGGCGTACATCATCGATTCTTTCATGGTGGTGGTGTTCGGCGGAGTTGGCAACTTGTGGGGAACATTAGTCGCAGGTCTGAGTCTTGGTTTGTTTAATAAGATCTTAGAACCGTGGGCTGGCGCAGTACTCGCCAAGATTCTAGTACTGGTTTTCATCTTTCTATTTATTCAAAAACGCCCACGCGGATTGTTCCCGCAGCGTGGTCGTGCGGCTGAAGGTTAAGGACAACATCATGCAGTCTAAATCATTTGTACTTTCGGCGATGCGTGGTGACAAAGGTGGGCAACTGACCATCCTTGCCATTCTTGCGGCCGTGATTCTTATCCCACTGGCTAACACCATGTTACCGAGTGGGCATCCGCTCCATATAGAGACTTTCACCATCTCACTGATGGGCAAATACCTGAGCTATGCAATGTTGGCGTTGGCGCTCGATCTGGTGTGGGGCTATCTCGGAATACTGAGCCTAGGCCACGGCGCTTTCTTCGCGCTTGGCGGTTATGCCATGGGCATGTACTTAATGCGCCAGATTGGTGACCGTGGAGTTTATGGTGATCCTATCCTGCCTGATTTCATGGTGTTCCTTGATTGGTCAGCATTGCCGTGGTTTTGGCAGGGCTTTGATCAGTTCTGGTTCGCTTGTCTGATGGTGGTGCTGGTACCGGGCGCATTGGCTTATTTGTTCGGTTATTTGGCTTTCCGTTCTCGCGTGTCTGGTGTTTACCTTTCGATCATGACTCAAGCGTTAACCTATGCCTTGATGCTGGCGTTCTTCCGCAACGAGATGATCTTTGGTGGCAACAACGGGCTTACGGACTTTAAAGACATCATTGGCCTAAGTTTACAAAGTGATGCGGTCAAGATTGGTCTGTTTGTCGCGACTGGCATCTCGCTCATTCTCAGTTACATCGTTTGTCGCATGGTAGTGACCAGTCGATTGGGGCGTGTGGCACTGGCGATTCGTGATACCGAGTCTCGCACTCGCTTTATGGGTTACGACGTCGATGGCATCAAGCTATGGGTATTTGTACTGTCTGCGGTTATCGCAGGTATTGCGGGTGCTTTATACGTTCCTCAAGTTGGCATTATCAACCCAGGAGAGTTTGCACCGCTTAACTCGATTGAGATTGTGGTTTGGGTTGCATTGGGCGGCCGTGCCACTCTGTTTGGTGCCATTGTCGGTGCGCTGATCATCAACTACGCCAAGAGCTGGTTTACGGTTGAGTTCCCAGAGGTGTGGTTATTTGCTCTCGGTGGTCTATTCGTTCTTTCGACCATGTACTTCCCACAAGGTGTTATTGGCTTTGTTAGTGAGAAGTGGCAACAGCTACGCAAAGTATCGAATTCAAAAGACGCAGGACAAGATCAGGATGATCAGCATAAAACTAAGGAGGTGATCGCATGACTAAGTTCAACAGCGTGAAGGAATCGGTTCAGTCATTCACTCGTCGAGATGAAGTCTTCGATTACCTTAAGCCCGATATTCATCCCGCCATCGATACCCGTCATAACGTGCTGCTGTATGTGGAAGGGGTGAATAAGAACTTCGATGGTTTCCAAGCGATAAACGACCTTAATCTTTATATCAAAGAGGGCGAGCTGCGCTGCATCATCGGCCCTAATGGCGCAGGTAAAACCACCATGATGGACATCATTACCGGCAAAACTAAACCAGATACTGGAGAGGTATGGCTCGGCTCTAACATTAATCTACTCAAGATGAGTGAAGCTGAAATTTCTAATGCAGGCGTTGGGCGTAAGTTCCAAAAGCCAACCGTTATTGAATGTCTAACCGTGTGGCAGAACCTAGAGTTGGCAATGGCGGGCGATCGCTCTGTGTGGGCCACTTTTACTGCCGTGATGTCTGGTGAGCAGAAAGACAAACTCACCTCGGTACTTGAGCTTATTCACCTCAAAGACGAAGCGGCGAACTTAGCGGGTAACCTGTCTCACGGACAAAAGCAGTGGTTAGAGATCGGTATGTTGCTGATGCAAAATCCTAAGCTATTGCTGGTGGATGAACCCGTTGCAGGTATGACTCACCAAGAGATGGATCGCACCTCTGAACTGCTCAACTCGCTGGCGGGTAAGCACTCAGTGGTTGTGGTTGAACACGATATGGATTTCGTTCGTTCGATTGCTAGCCATGTCACTGTGCTTCATCAAGGTCACGTGTTGGCAGAAGGCACCATGGATCAAGTGCAGGCTCACCCTGAAGTTAAACAAGTTTATCTCGGAGAATAGGATGTTAGAGGTTAAATCAGTTAATCAGTATTACGGTGAGAGCCATACCTTATGGGACTTAGATATGCAGATCCCTGAGGGCAAATGCACGGTATTAATGGGGCGCAACGGTGTCGGTAAAACCACCTTGCTGCAATGCATTATGGGGTTGGTTAAGGTTGAAAGTGGTGATATCTCCTTATCGGGTGAGTCTCTTTTGAAAACCGATGCCGAAGATCGTCCACGCCAAGGGATCGGTTATGTGCCACAAGGTCGCCAGATCTTCCCAATGCTTACTGTGCAAGAAAATCTAGAGGTCGGCTTACCGATTCGTGAGAAGGGAGACCGCAAGATCCCTGAGTTCATCTTCGATATTTTTCCGGTACTAAAAGAGATGCTGCATCGCCGCGGTGGTGATTTATCGGGTGGGCAGCAGCAACAGCTAGCGATTGGGCGTGCGCTGGTGGTTAACCCAAAGCTATTGATCTTGGATGAGCCGACGGAAGGTATTCAACCCAATATTGTGCAAGAGATTGGCGACATCATTCGCATGCTTAACGAGAAGATGGGACTCACGGTTCTACTTGTGGAGCAGAAGCTACCATTTGCAAGAAAGGTCGGTGACCGTTTTTGTATTCTCGACCGTGGGCGTCAGGTGGCAGAAGGTGAAATGACAGGGCTCGATGAGTCTTTGATTAAGGAGTACCTAACCGTATGAATTCTCTCTTTTCTCCAAATGAAGTAAGCAAGGCTTCTTTAGTTGAAGTTTTATCTTTGAATGAGACCATCGAACAAGATATTCGTGATGGTTGGCAAGCGAGTTTAAATCTCACCTTTGTCGATCGTGGTGATAAAACCGTATTAAAGAATCGTCAGCAGTCAGGCCCGCTTGCGGTGCAACGCCCCCTGTATCCTGATGGGGAAACGTGTCACACCTATTTACTCCATCCCCCCGGCGGAGTGGTAGGTGGTGACACTCTCAATATTAACGTGAACCTTGAGCAAGGTGCTCATGCGTTGATCACCACCCCCGGTGCGACCAAGTTCTATCGTTCCAACAACAAGTACGCCAAGCAGAAGCAAACCTTACATGTGGAGAAAGGGGCTCGCTTGGAGTGGATGCCACAAGAGAACATCTTTTTCCCCAATGCACATGTTCGACTCGATACTGAAATACGCCTAGAAAAGAGTGCACAGTTTTGGGGTTGGGAGATGCACTGTTTTGGACGGCCTGCACAGAATGAGGGATTTGAGCATGGTCACCTCGTCGGTAAAACGGAAATCTATCTTGATAATCAACGGCTTCTTACGGAAGGGTTTAATTTTCACGGTGGCGATAAGTTGATGATAAATATGGGGTTACTTGACTATTCTATGATGGGAACCTTTTATCTCACCTCAAATGAGAAGCAAGATTTAGAGTTGGTACAGAGCTTGCTGTTATCTATTACACAGCAAGCTTCACAGCAATCAGACTCATCGAAAATGTCGAGTGACCCCACATTAATATTGGGCGCGACACAAATAGAAGGATTGATTGTGGTGCGAGCCTTGGGCAATTGGAGTGAAGATATTCTCCAAGCCTTTGGTCAGATATGGCAAGCAACTCGCTCTCATTTGTATGGTACGACTCCTGATTTACCAAGGATTTGGGCGACTTAGCGATTAGCCCTATTTGTACCGAGAGTGACTTCCGGCCCTCGGTACATTTTTTCAAGCTTGTTGTGACTGAATCCCACTTACTGCTCATGCGTTTCTGAGCAATAAGAAAACAACACTAACAGCGGGCGGCTAAATGGAATTAACACCAAGAGAAAAGGATAAGCTACTTATCTTCTGCGCAGGAATGCTGGCACAGCAGCGCAAACAAAAAGGCTTAAAACTCAACTATCCAGAATCTATTGCGCTGATCAGCAGCGCCATTCTAGAAGGTGCCCGCGAGGGTAAAACCGTTTCGGAACTGATGGATTTTGGACGCACACTGCTAACCGTCGATGACGTTATGGAGGGGATCCCTTCCATGATCCCAGATGTACAAGTCGAAGCGACTTTTCCCGATGGCACCAAATTGGTGACCGTTCATGAACCTATCGTTTAGGGAGAAGTAGTATGGCTAGTTCCACCAAACAATATTCAGGCTTAGTTCCCGGGCAAGTCGAAACCGCTCCGGGCAACATTACTTTAAATGAAGGCCGAGACACGACGTCGGTTAAGGTGCAAAACATTGGCGACCGTCCTGTGCAAATTGGCTCTCATTACCATTTCTATGAAGCAAACCCTTCTTTGATCTTTGACCGAGAAGCCACTAAAGGGTTTCGACTCAATATCCCTGCAGGTACTGCCACTCGTTTTGAACCGGGTCAATCACGTAGCGTCGAGTTAGTGCGTTACGCAGGTAAGTTAGAGATTTATGGCTTCCAAGGAAAGGTGATGGGCAAGCTCTAAGCGCTCCCATAGAAAGAATTAAAACAACAAAGGATTGATCATGGCGACGATATCCAAACAGGCTTATGCCGAAATGTTTGGGCCTACAGTCGGTGACCGAGTGCGTCTTGCTGACACCGATTTATGGCTAGAAGTTGAAAAGGATTACACCGTATACGGTGATGAAGTGAAGTTTGGCGGCGGTAAAGTGATCCGTGATGGACAAGGGCAAAGCCAACGTCCAAGTGCCGAAACACCTGACTTGGTGATCACTAACGCGATTGTGTTGGACTATTGGGGCATAGTAAAAGCCGATGTCGCCATCAAAGACGGCCGAGTTCAAGCTTTAGGCAAAGCAGGTAACCCAGACGTTCAACCGGGCGTCGATATAGTCATTGGCCCAGGCACGGAAATTTTGGCAGGTGAAGGTTCGATCCTGACTGCTGGCGGTATTGATTCACACATTCACTTTATCTGCCCACAGCAGGTTGAAGAGGCGCTGGCGTCGGGTGTGACTACCATGATAGGTGGTGGTACTGGGCCAAACACAGGCACCAATGCGACGACCTGTACACCGGGCCCGTGGAACATGCACCGTATGTTGGAGTCGCTCGACCAATTCCCAATGAACTTTGGTTTACTTGGGAAAGGCAACGCTAGCCAACCGGAAGCATTGCGTGAGCAAGTGGCAGCGGGTGCTGTGGGTTTGAAGTTGCACGAAGACTGGGGAACAACACCTGCTTCAATCGATACTTGCTTGAGGGTTGCTGACGAGATGGACGTACAAGTTGCGATTCACACCGACACGTTGAATGAGTCAGGCTTTGTTGAATCGACACTTGGCGCTATCGGTGATCGCGTGATTCATACCTATCACACTGAAGGGGCGGGCGGTGGTCATGCTCCAGATATTATCCGTGCTGCAGGTGAGCCGAACGTTCTGCCTTCTTCTACCAATCCGACACGCCCTTACACCGTCAATACAGTTGATGAGCACTTGGATATGTTGATGGTATGTCACCACTTGTCCCCGTCTATTGCTGAAGATGTCGCGTTCGCTGAGTCGCGTATCCGCCGTGAAACCATTGCCGCCGAAGACATTCTGCATGATTTAGGTGCCTTTTCGATGATCGCCTCTGACTCGCAAGCAATGGGGCGCGTAGGCGAGGTGGTGACTCGCACTTGGCAAACCGCACACAAGATGAAAGTGCAGCGTGGCAGCCTAAAAGAAGATTCCGACTACAGCGATAACTTCCGTCTGCGTCGCTACATTGCAAAGTACACCATTAACCCTGCCATTACTCACGGTATGGCGCATGAAATTGGTTCGATTGAAGAAGGCAAACTGGCGGATCTTGTTTTATGGAAACCGGCTTTCTTTGGTGTGAAACCAAGTGTGATTTTGAAAGGAGGCATGATCGCGATGGCACCGATGGGCGATCCTAATGCCTCTATCCCAACACCTCAGCCCGTTCACTACCGCTCAATGTTTGGTAGCTATGGCAAGGCGTGTCAGAACACATCGATGCTATTTGTTTCCAAGGAAGCCAAAGCACAGAACATCGATAAGCAGTTGGGACTAAAGAGCCTGATTGGTGTAGTCAGCAACTGCCGAAACATCAGTAAGGCTGACATGAAGCTGAACGATTGGATGCCAAAGATTGAAGTCGACTCCCAGACGTATCAAGTGCGCGCTGATGGTGAACTGCTGACGTGTGAGCCGGCTGAAGAACTGCCAATGGCTCAGCGATACTTTCTATTTTAATAGCTCGGCAGAAGGCTCTTATTTTAGCTCTTGGCTGAGGGCTCTTATTTTGAACGTTATACATCTCACAAGGAGATTGAGGTAATAGCATGATTGAACTTACTCAAATTCAAGCGGAGTTGAACACGGCTCCAGATGGCTTTCTAAGCCTACCGATCGATAGTCGCATCAAAAGCCGCCTTAAGGTGACATTGGATGACGGTCGAGATGCAGGACTGTTTCTACCACGTGGTCATATTTTGCGTGGCGGAGAGCAATTAACTAGTGAGTGTGGCTTAACGGTCGAAGTCAAAGCAGCACCGGAAACCGTCTCAACGGTTTACTGCGATGATGTGCATCTGTTAACTCGTGTTGCTTACCACCTTGGTAACCGACATGTGCCACTGCAAGTCGAGGCGGGCTGGGTACGTTATCAACACGACCATGTTCTAGATGAAATGGTTGAAGGTTTGGGTGCAACAGTAACAACTGAAAAACAACCTTTTGAACCAGAAGGTGGGGCTTATGGTGGGCGCTCTGGCGGTCATCACCACCATCACTAATCGAGTCATTTGAGACTCATTTATTGATAGATACAACAACGATATTAATAACAATAACGCAAGGATTACGCGATGAACTTTAAAACAGCAGCAGGCTTAAGCACCTTAACTATTAGCTCTCTAACAACTCCAACATTGGCTTTGGCTCACCCAGGACATGATCACGGCTCTCACTCATTTTTCTCTGGTCTAACGCACCCTGTTACCGGCGTTGACCATCTTATTATGCTGGTGGCATTTGGCATGCTAATTGGTGCGCTCTCTTATTCAAATAAGGTTAAATCCGCTTTAGTCGGTGGTGGCCTTGTCTCTCTTATGGCGGGTCTATTAGTCGGTAAAGCGTTGGGCTTCTCTGTGGTTGTCGAGCCAGCAATCATCGCATCTCTGTTCGCGGTTAGCCTGTGCTTATGGCACGTGTTCTCTCCGTCTACCACCAAGGTTAATACTGTAATAGCGGTTTCAATCGGCTTCCTTTTCTTCCACGGTTACGCACACGGCGTTGAAGCAGCATCTGGCCTCGCGCAGTTCGCTGCGGGTATGGGTATCACGGCATTTGGTCTGATTGCCGCAGGCTATTTCGCTGGTAAAGCATTGTATTCCAAGTGGGCTTCAGTGGGTGTTGCTTCGTTGAGTGCGCTGTTTTTGATGGCGGCTTAAATTGCTCAAAAGGAGATAAGCATGCAAGCAACAGCGAATGTCGCGAGCTATCGCCTATTTCAATTGATAAGTCCATCGCTGCCTATCGGTGGTTTCACCTACTCACAAGGTTTAGAGCTAGCAGTGGAAGCGGGGTGGGTGACCGATCGTAGCAGCATGGAGCAGTGGCTAAATACTATCGTCAGTTCCAGTGTTGCGACTTTGGAACTGCCCATCTTAGAGCGCCTTTATCATGCTCTAGAAAAAGGTGAACTCGATGAGATTGAGCATTGGTGCAATTACTTGTACTCAAGCCGTGAAACCAGTGAATTACGAGCAGAAGAAAAGCAGCGTGGGCTGGCGTTAAATACCTTGCTAAAGCGCTTAGAGATCGATATTTCGGAAGTGGAGTCGATTGATAGCCACCCAAACCAGCTATTAGGAATGTGTATCGCGGCTCAACATTGGAACATTGATTTGGAAAGCCTCAAGCAGGGTTATCTATGGAGCTGGCTTGAAAATATCGTTACTGCAGGCGTCAAGCTGGTGCCTTTAGGGCAGACAGATGGACAGTTAGCACTGATTAATATCACCAACACCTTTCCTGAAGTGATTGAAAAAGCACGCACGATGGAAGATTGGATGGTGGGCAGCTTCTCGCCATCAATGGCACTAGCGAGCTCGCTGCATGAAACACAATACACAAGACTATTTCGTTCCTAGTGCTGAGTGCGAACGAGATAGTAGAAAGAACATAAGGAACAAGACTATGGAAAGTTATAAGCAACCCCTTCGAATTGGTATCGGTGGCCCGGTTGGCTCAGGTAAAACCGCACTGCTTGAGGTGCTGTGTAAAGCAATTCGCGACAAGCTTAATATCGCGGTCGTGACCAATGACATCTATACCCAAGAAGATGCAAAGATCCTCACCCGCGCTGAAGCTTTAGAACCTGACCGTATTATCGGTGTGGAAACGGGCGGTTGCCCGCACACTGCGATTCGTGAAGATGCGTCGATGAACCTTGCAGCAGTTGAAGAGCTGGCAAAGCTGCATAAGAACCTTGATGTGGTATTCGTAGAAAGTGGCGGCGATAATTTGAGTGCGACGTTCAGCCCAGAGCTTGCTGACCTGACTATCTATGTTATCGATGTGGCGGAAGGGGAGAAGATCCCACGTAAAGGTGGCCCAGGTATTACACGTTCGGACCTGTTGGTGATTAACAAGATCGATTTGGCACCTTATGTAGGCGCGTCGCTAGAAGTGATGGAGCAAGATACGCAACGTATGCGTCCAACCAAGCCGTTTGTGTTTACCAATCTTAAAGAGAGTAAAGGGCTAGACACCATCATCGATTTTATCGTGACCGAAGGTATGTTGACTCTGAAAGAGCCAGAGAAGACAAGCTAATTATTCGTAGCTCCTGATTATTCCCCCCATAAGCAAAAGCCCTATCAAATCTGATAGGGCTTTCTAATACAGTGCAGATTAGCTGCTTACGCTTTTGCCGTTTTCTGGGTCACTTGCGACTCAATCACGCCATCTTCAACCTGAGTGGTGATCACTTCACCGACTTCGACATCGTTAATTGATGACACAGTCTTGCTCGATGCTGAATGAGTAATGCTGTAGCCACGCTTTAGGGTTGCCAGTGGGCTAACGGTCTCCAATTTCTCGGCAGCCATCGCAAGCTGGTGGCGAGTGGTAAGCAGTGTTTTATCCATCGCATCTAATAGCTTTTGCTCTGAACGCTGCAGATGCAGTTTTTGTTCACCCAAACGCTTAACAGGCGAGTTCAATTGAAGCTGATGCTGTTTACGTTCGACACGCTGTGCATGCTGCTTTAGGTATTGAGTCATTCCGCGACGCAGACGCATGTCTAGATCATCCAGCTGCTGGCTCTGCTTTTGCAGTTGGTAGCTAGGGTGCTGTCTTTCTAAGCGGTGTTTCAGTGCTTGAGTCGATTGCGCTTGCTTGATTAATACGTGGCGAATCGCACTCACTAAGCGAGCACGTTTAGAAGCGAAAGCTTGCTCTTTATGACTGTTGTCACGGCTAACCAATTCAGCCGCAGCTGATGGAGTAGGAGCGCGCATATCGGCAACGAAATCGGCAATAGTGACATCCACTTCGTGGCCAACAGCGCTGATGATCGGGATTTGGCTTGCAGCAATAGTGCGAGCAACGATCTCGTTGTTGAAGCACCATAGGTCTTCTAACGAACCGCCGCCGCGGCCCACGATTAACACATCACACTCATTGCGTTCGTTAGCACGGCCAATCGCTTGAGCTATCTGAATCGCCGCTTCTTCGCCTTGCACCATAGTTGGGTATACCACAACCGGTAACGAAGGATCACGACGTTTAAGTACGTCCAAGATATCGTAGAGAGCAGCACCGGTCTTAGAGGTAACAACACCAACGCGCTTTGGGTGCTCAGGAAGAGGTTGTTTACTCGATTGAGCGAACAGCCCTTCTGCGGCGAGGTTCATCTTCAGCTTTTCAAACTCTTGCTGAAGTTTACCATCACCTTCTGGCTGCATGCTTTCGATGATCAGTTGGTAGTCACCACGCGGCTCATAAAGAGACAGGCGAGCTTTAACTAATACTTGATTGCCGTTTTGAGGCTTAAAGGTGACTCGGCGGTTATTGCCACGAAACATGGCACACTTAACTTGAGCGCGGGAATCTTTAAGGGTGAGGTACCAGTGACCAGAGACAGGTGCAGAGAAGTTTGAGATTTCACCAACGAGCCACACTATTCCCATTTCGTTTTCTAATAGGAGACGAACCTCTGAGTTGAGGCGAGAAACAGTAAAGATGTTTGGATTAGTCATAGAAGCACTATCTTTCCTTGAAGGAAGGTCTTTCTTGGAATCTCACAGGGCGTGAGTATGGAAGATAGCGGCAATATAATACATATCAAGGGGGTAAATGCAAATTAAAAATACAAAAATGTGTAGCCAAGCGATTTCCCCGTGCGTATAATCCCTCCGCAATATCTAATCCAAAGCACTTCATTATGCGAAACGATGAAGTCGGATTTTTCTTTCTACTCCTCAATTGTGAGATATTGCAAATGCTAAGAATTGCCAAAGAAGCGCTGACATTCGATGACGTACTACTCGTGCCAGCTCACTCCACTGTTCTCCCAAACACAGCTGATCTTCGCACTCAGTTGACTAAAAACATTTCACTGAACATCCCTATGATTTCTGCGTCGATGGATACCGTGACGGAAGCTCGTCTGGCTATCGCACTCGCGCAAGAAGGTGGCATTGGCTTTATCCACAAGAACATGTCTATCGAGCAACAAGCTGAAATGGTTCGCCAGGTTAAAATTTACGAAGCAGGCGTGGTTTCTCACCCTGTAACAGTAAGCCCTGACGCAACGATTGCTGACGTTGTTGCCCTGACTGAGAAGCACGGTTTTGCTGGCTTCCCTGTAGTGACTGAAACAAACGAGCTAGTTGGTATCATTACTGGCCGTGACGTTCGCTTTGTAACAGACCTTTCTAAGAAAGTTGACGTAGTTATGACGCCTAAATCGCGTCTAGCTTCTGTTAAAGAAGGTGCAACTCGCGAAGAAGTTCAAGAGAAAATGCACGAAGCACGTGTTGAAAAAGTACTTGTTGTAAATGATGACTTCCAACTAACAGGAATGATCACTGCAAAAGACTTCCACAAAGCAGAGCGTAAACCAAACGCTTGTAAAGATGAGCGCGGCAGCCTACGTGTAGGTGCAGCTGTTGGTGCTGGTGCTGGTAACGAAGAGCGTGTTGCTGCTCTTGTTGAAGCTGGCGTAGACGTTCTACTTATCGACTCTTCACACGGTCACTCTGAAGGCGTACTTAACCGTATCCGCGAAACTCGCGCTGCATACCCAGATCTACAAATCATCGGTGGTAACGTAGCAACTGGCGCTGGCGCTCGTGCTCTGATCGAAGCGGGTGTAAGTGCAGTTAAAGTTGGTATCGGCCCTGGCTCTATCTGTACAACTCGTATCGTTACTGGTGTTGGTGTTCCTCAAGTAACAGCAATTGCAGACGCAGCGGAAGTTGCAAACGAATACGGTATTCCAGTAATCGCAGATGGCGGTATCCGCTTCTCTGGTGATATCTGTAAAGCTATCGTTGCTGGCGCATCTTGTGTGATGGTTGGTTCAATGTTCGCAGGTACTGAAGAAGCACCGGGTGAGGTTATCCTTTACAACGGTCGTTCTTACAAGTCTTACCGTGGTATGGGTTCTCTTGGTGCTATGTCTCAAGGTTCTTCTGACCGTTACTTCCAATCCGACAACGCTGCAGACAAGCTTGTTCCAGAAGGTATTGAAGGTCGTATCGCATACAAAGGTCGTCTAAAAGAGATCGTTCACCAACAAATGGGTGGTCTACGCTCAAGCATGGGCCTAACTGGTTCTGCGACGATTGAAGACATGCGTACTAAAGCTGAGTTTGTTCGTATTTCTGGTGCGGGCATGAAAGAATCTCACGTACACGATGTTCAAATCACTAAAGAAGCACCTAACTACCGTTTAGGTTAATAATACGTCCAAACGTTTGAATAATGTGCTGATTAAGTCGGCACATTATTTTATCTACCGTCTGTTTTGCTGAAAGCCTGATTTTCTCAAAACACGAGGTTAAAGATATCTAACGAAAACGTTTGCTTTATTTCTTGAAGAGTTAATCAGAGGTGAGTAAACTCGCCTCCGTTTGATCACATAGCCAATAAGACTGCTTAAAATGACTAAAAATATTCATGACCAACGTATTCTAATTCTAGACTTCGGTTCTCAATACACACAGCTAGTTGCTCGTCGTATTCGTGAGATCGGTGTTTACTGTGAACTTTGGAGCTGGGACGTAGACGAAGCGGATATTCGTGAATTCAATCCAGACGGTATCATCCTATCTGGTGGTCCTGAAAGTGTAACGGAAGAGAACTCTCCACGCGCACCTCAGTACGTGTTTGATTCAGGTGTACCTGTATTTGGTATCTGCTACGGTATGCAAACTATGGCTGAGCAACTTGGCGGTAAAGTAGCAACGTCTACTGAGCGTGAGTTCGGCTACGCAGCGGTACAAGTGACTGGCGAATCAGCACTGTTCGCTGACCTTGAGTCTACTCAAGATGTTTGGATGAGCCACGGTGATAAAGTGGTTGAGATCCCATCTGATTTCACAAAGATCGCTGAAACAGACACTTGCCCATACGCAGCAATGGCAAACGAAGAGAAGAAATACTTCGGTGTTCAATTCCACCCAGAAGTAACACACACTAAGAATGGCCTGAAAATGCTTGAGAACTTCGTTCTTAACGTTTGTGGTTGTGAAGGTCTGTGGACTTCAGCTTCAATCATTGAAGATGCAGTTGCACGTATTAAAGAGCAAGTAGGTGACGACGAAGTTATCCTTGGTCTTTCTGGTGGTGTTGATTCATCAGTAGTTGCAATGCTTGCTCACCGCGCTATCGGTGACAAACTAACGTGTGTATTCGTAGATAACGGCCTACTTCGTCTGAACGAAGCTGAGCAAGTTATGGATATGTTCGGCAACAAGTTTGGCCTAAACATCATCAAAGTAGACGCTGAAGATCGTTTCCTAGAAGCGCTTAAAGGCGAAGCTGAACCAGAAGCTAAGCGTAAGATCATCGGTCACGTATTCGTAGATATCTTCGATGAAGAGTCTAAGAAACTGACAAATGCTAAGTGGCTTGCTCAAGGTACTATCTACCCAGACGTAATCGAGTCTGCTGCATCTAAGACAGGTAAAGCACACGTAATCAAATCTCACCACAACGTTGGTGGCCTTCCTGATGATATGGAAATGGGCCTTGTTGAGCCTCTACGTGAGCTGTTTAAAGATGAAGTACGTAAGATCGGTCTAGAACTTGGTCTTCCATACAACATGCTTTACCGCCACCCATTCCCGGGTCCAGGTCTAGGTGTTCGTGTTCTTGGTGAAATTAAGAAAGAGTACTGTGATCTACTGCGTCGCGCAGATGCTATCTTCATTGAAGAGCTTCACGCTGCTGACCTTTACCACAAAGTATCTCAAGCATTCACGGTATTCCTACCAGTACGTTCAGTTGGCGTAATGGGCGATGGCCGTAAGTACGATTGGGTTGTATCTCTACGTGCTGTAGAAACGATCGACTTCATGACTGCTCACTGGGCACACCTACCATACGACTTCCTAGGTAAGGTATCTAACCGTATTATCAACGAAGTTAACGGCATTTCACGTGTTGTTTACGATATTTCTGGTAAGCCACCAGCAACTATCGAGTGGGAATAATCTCTTAGAGATTTCACTGCTATTTGATTTAGTTATTAAAAGCCTCGAACTCAGTTCGGGGCTTTTTTATGGTTCATCGCGGATTAGCGGGAACTAAAAACAAAAACGGTAGTAAGTGATATGGTTTAGTCGCCAAACAAAAATCATACACAAACTACCGTTTTCATGCCGAATCATACTTTCCTATCTTCATTCTGGGAAGGCTTTAAAATAGTAAAGTCTCACCAGACAGCATCACTTATTACACTGACTCTTAAACCTAACTCTGAGGCTAAATGCCTTTGCGGTCTTGAAGCCGAGGCTATCCA